>JANMGS010000699.1:0-9580 GCA_031374745.1 Ferruginibacter sp.
CTTCCATACGCTGTATATTGATTTGCTGTTGCAATAAGCAATGCTTCATTCATGGTAGAATCTGCTTCGGGAATTCTATTAAGTTTTTCATAAGCAGTAGCGAGGTTTCTTAGTGTAATGTAGGTCTTTTGCCCGCCTTGGCCATCAATTGCTTTTTTGCTCCATGCCAATGCTTCTTCTAGATTAATATTTTTATTAAAACAAAATTGAGTTGCAGATAGAATAAGTGCTGGGGTAAAACCCTTTCGGCTTGTTAGCTCTTCTCTTATTCTTGCTAGTACAATATTATCTACATCTACCCCCACTTTAAAAGGTACAGATAATTTTTCCCATTGCATGGCTATCACACAATATTTCTCTTTGTGTTCTATAAATTCATATTTCAGATATTCTACACTTTTTTCTAGTGCTACAGGTTTTACATCTACCCTTAATGCATCGTATTTTTCATCGTAATAAAAGCTGCCCCACGCATCTATTTGAGTAGAAAAAATAAGGGTGGCATTATTTGCACCCATTGCCATGTGTAAACCATAGCTACCAGCTTTTAATGGTTTGCCTTCAATGGTTACATCATGTTCAAAGCTGATAATGGTATTTTCATTGGCTCCGGCACGCCAAGGAGCTGTATTCTTATTTGTTAAAAAACTGGGTGTGGTAAAACCATAAGGTACCGGATTGCCCTCTCCATAAATTTTACCTTCTCTTTTATTTACATCGGGTCTCGAATATTTAATGGTAATGGATGTTATGCCTACTTCTTCGCTGATGGTTGCTCTTGGGTTATTGCCGCTTGCGGGCAAATCTAATTGTGCAAAAGATGCAAAGAATGATAAGATTGAAATAGAAAAAAGTACTAAGTATTTCATGTTGTAGTTATTTTAATTGTAAATAAAAATGAAGGCATAAAAGGCATTAATTTTTCTTCCTTCTGTATTCTAAATCATATTCTGTTTCCCAACTTTTACCAGCATCCTTGGATATTTCGCCATGTTGCCGCAGCTTTACGGTGCTTAGGTTTGTGAAAGTCATTTTGCGAATGGCCATTGTATCTCTGTTAAATTTAAAAGGAGTAGAGGTATATATAATTTGATTGTTTTCAAATTTACCCTGCAAGTATTCATTGGTTCCACCAGCATTGTCTACCCAAGTTTGTTGCCACTGTTTTGTACTTGCATTGTAAGTATTAAAACTTTTGCCAGCATAACGTAAGCCTTGTTGCAGTGAAGCGCTTGTCCATTCTTCTAAAATAATGCAACTATCCAATATTAAAGTAATCTTACTATCCCCTGCTTTGGTTCCATCTGTACCAAAAGCTTCCCATTCGCCAATCCAAAAATCAAATTGGCGATAGACTGGATTACTGCACGGTAGTTTTTGTGCATTGCCTACAGTTATAAACAAAACCCCGAAAAGTATAAATAGTATTTTCTTCATTTTGTTTTTTTAATAGGAAATATTAAATACTAGAATAAAAAAAGTAAACCAGTGTTTAATATTTCCTTTAGAAGAATTTATTTCTTATTTCCATCTACATCCAACTCTACAATTTCATAACCTAACTTTTGTAAACCTGGTAATATTTTAGCTTTATCGCCCACTAGCAAGATATTCATTTTATTTACATCCAACCATTTTTTTGCCAAAGCATCTAACTCAGATTTTTTTAGATTTTTTAAAATACTGTTTTGTGTACTTGCAAAATTTGCAGGCAGATTGTATTGTAAAATTCTACCCACAAAGCCCGCTTTTTGATTGCCCGTTTCATAAGCCAATGCATCTCTTTGTCCTATTGCCATTTTCATAAAGGCAAGTTCCTCTTCTTTGATACCATTGGCTGCATAATTTTTTATTTCTTTTATCACTTCTACCAACGCACTGTCTGTAGCATTGGCTCTAATGCCCGAACTAAAAGTAAAAGTGCCACCATATTCATTGCTAGCAAAGCCAGATCTTGCTCCATAGGTCCAACCTTTATCTTCACGTAAGTTTATATTTAGCCTGCTATTAAAATCACCACCAATGGTATAGTTTAGTAAACCTAATTTGTAGTATTCGCCCGTTGCATCATACATTATATTTGTTGGCATGCCCACACGAAATTCTGTTTGTGCAGCTTTGGGTACATCTACAAGATACAAAATGGTTTTAGTAACGGGAGCTGCTTTTTCAGGTTTTACCAGTTCTGTTTTTTTATTGGGTAGCTTATTTAAAAATGCCAATTGTGGCAATATATCTCCTTCCTTTACATCTCCTACTACCACCACTCTTGCATTTTGAGATGTCATATTGTTGTTGTAATAATCTTGTACATCTTTTAGTGTGAGTGTTTTTACAGTAGCTTCTGTTCCGTTGCTATTCATGCCCAAAATATTACTATTGCCATAAGTAATTTTATCATAAACAAAACCCGCTACCGATGCCGGTTGAGATTTGAATTGCTTAAAGCTTTCCATGGCTTGCTTTTGTAAACGATTAAAATTATCCTGTTTAAAATTTGGATTTAAGATGCGCTCTTCCAACAAAGCAAGTGTTTGAGATAAATTCTTTTTTAAAGTTTGTACATTAAATACGGTGCCATCAAAAGAAGAAGAAACATTGATATTGCTACCAAGTTTTTGAAGTGCTACCGCCATTTGTTCTGCTGTATAATTTTTTGTGTCTTCGTTCATCATAGCAGCTGTCATATCTGCAATACCAGATTTAGACGGGTCACCCATTTCTGCAAGCTGGCCACCAGGTATCCTTACAGAAATATTTACTGTTGGTAACTCATTGCTTGCTGCAAAAATCATTTTAATACCGTTGGCGGTAGTTTTAGTGGTAAATGCAGGAACTTTTACGACTGGGTTTGCACCCACACCTGGTTGTTTTTTCCTATCAAAATTATCGGTTGCTTTTACATATTTTAAACCAGCGTACCCATAGTTAGGCCTAGTATAGTTGCTAGAATCTATGCTGTAATTGTCTGCCATAGCAGGTTGTGCCGATTGCCCTTTTACCAACACACTTACGGTGGTACTGTTTTTTCCTTTTATGTATTTATTGTACGCAGCCATTACATCTTCTTTTGTTACTGCTCTATACATGTCCAATTGTTTTCCTATCATATTAGGATTGCCGGTGTATGTTTGAAATGCAGCCAACTGAGAAACCTTGCCAGATACACTTTGTAAACCATTGATGAATTGAGCTTCTATGGCACCTTTAAATTTTGTAATATCTTCATCTGTTACGCCTCTTTGTTCAAATGCAGCGAGTGAAGCTTCAAATAGACTGTCCATACTGGCAAGTGATTTTCCGGCATAAGGTGTAAGTTGAAAAGTAAACTCGCCAGCCAATTCGCTTAATCGGCTAGATGCATTTGCATTCAATGCTTTTTGTGATTTTACCAATTGCTGGTACAAAACAGAATTTTTGCCTTGTCCTAACACTTGTGCAAGGCAAGCCAGTGCTGCCATATCTTTATCGTAAGACGGTACAGTTACAAATGTTTTTGTAAGGATGGGTAGTTTTGCATAATTATCTGTAAGTGAAACGTACCTGTTTTTTTCAATTACAACAGGTGCAAGAATTGTTTTGGTTACTTCTGGCCCACGTGGTATGCTGCCAAAATATTTTTCTACCATTTTAATTACTTCAGCAGATTTTATATCTCCACCAATGGTTATCGTAGCATTGTTTGGACCATACCAACGAAGAAAAAAGTTTTTTAAATCATTTACGTCTCCTCTATTCAAATCATCAATATATCCTATGGTAAGCCAGCTGTAAGGATGACCGTAAGGATAAATATTTTTGCTTGAAAATTCTCCTACCAATCCATAAGGCCTGTTATCATAATTTTGCCCACGCTCATTTTTTACTGTGCTGCGTTGTATTTCAAATTTTTGTTTTGTTACAGCATCCAGCAAAAACCCCATACGATCACTTTCTAGCCAAAGCATTTTTTCCAATTGATTGGATGGAACCGTTTCATAATAATTTGTACGATCTTGATTGGTACTTCCATTTAAAGTGCCACCAGAGCCAGATATAATTTTAAAATGTTGCTCATCTGCCACATTATCGCTTCCCTGAAACATCATGTGCTCAAAAAAATGTGCAAATCCGCTTTTGCCAATTTCCTCCCTAGCACTGCCTACATGGTAAGTAACATCTACATGTACGAGTGGGTCACTGTGGTCTTCTGTTAAAACAACGGTAAGACCATTTGGTAAAACGTATTTGCTGTAGGGGATTACAAGCTCATCGCCTTTTTTGGTAATTGTTTCTACAAGTTTTGCCTGCCCTACACTGGTAAAAGTAGCCAAGCAAATTGCAGCGGATGCAAATAGGTATTTCTTCATAAAGCGTTTTTTTTGAACAATAAAGTAAATAAAAAATTGAACTATAAATTTACCGCTTATCATTTAATTATTTTAAAAGAATAATAGCTTGTATTACATTTATGAAAAATTATAAAATATGAGAACAAACCACGAAATAGATTATAAAATTTTTGGAGAAGAACTCCAATACGTAGAAGTAGAGCTTGATCCACAAGAAACTGTGATTGGAGAGCCTGGTGGCTTTATGATGATGGATGACGGTATACAAATGAATACCATTTTTGGAGATGGTTCAAAAAATGATGATACAGGCTTTTTGGGTAAGCTTATGAACGCTGGAAAGCGATTAATTACCGGCGAAAACCTTTTTATGACTGCCTTTACAAATACAGGGCAGGGCAAAAAGCGGGTAAGTTTTGCAGCACCTTACACGGGTAAAATAATTGCATTGGATCTATCGCAATTGAACGGGAAAATCATTGCACAGAAAGACGCATTTCTTTGCGCTGCAAAAGGTGTAAGTGTAGGGATTGAATTTCAGCGTAAGTTGGGTACGGGTATTTTTGGTGGTGAGGGATTTATTATGCAAAAACTGGAGGGCGATGGAATGGCATTTGTACATGCAGGTGGTTATGTAACGGAGCGTACATTGCAACCAGGAGAAGTATTGAAAATAGATACTGGTTGTGTAGTAGCTTACACGGCTGGCATTGATTATGATATTGAATTTATTAAGGGAATAAAAAACTGGATGTTTGGGGGCGAAGGACTTTTCTTTGCTACACTTCGTGGTCCAGGTAAAGTATGGATACAGTCGTTACCAATAAGCAGGCTTGCGGGAAGGCTATTGCAATATGGTATGGGGCCTCGTAAAGAAGAAGGAAGTATTTTGGGCGGTTTGGGTAATTTGTTGGATGGGAGGTAGTCAAAAAATAGGTTTAAAAAAAATTGTAATGCGCAATTAATTCCTAAAGCTAATTGTGAATTTTATATTTATGATTGAAGGTCGTTAAGTTAAGGGCTTATGATTTGCCCTGTGCTTTAGCACAGTGGTAAGAAAAATAAATACTAAAGTGGCTTTAGCCACATTTTTACTGATTTTGGTGCTTCGGCCAGTTTAATTAAGGCCCAATACAAAATAAAAAGCTACTTAACTTAACCACATTGACTTATTGTTCACTATTAAATTTATCTAAAAATTCTTTTGCCGATAGAACTGGTAAAGCAGGAGTAGAAAATTTTACAAAATCTTTTTTATTTCTCGTAATAAAATAATCCATTTTATTTTGAAGCGCTCCAAAATATAGAATAGCATCTTCTTTGTCTTTGTACATACTAGATAAACCCTCTTGAAAAGCTTCTATTTTAAAACAACATGTGCGTACAATTTTTAAAACCAAATTGAGTTGCTCTGGTAAATTGGTTATGTACAAAGCATTTGTAATAACAGATTCGCTTATATAAATTTCTATTTCTGCGTTTTCTGCTAGTAAAAAAAAGGTTGATATAGAATCTCTTTCGAAATCCCTGTTTTCTATAAAATCAATAATAATATTTGTATCTGCAAAAACTTTAACGACCATATTTTTGTTTTAACTTATTGGCAAGTATCATTTTTTCAGCACCTTTTATTGTTTTTATTTTCGGCGCATTTTCCATAATAGTTTCTGTAATAGATTTTTCATCCAAGTTTTTTGAAACCTTCCTTAAATAATCTTCTACAATTTTTGATACACTTGTATTCTTTTTCTTTGCTGCTTTTTTTGCATTGATAACGACTTCTTGAGCGATAGATAAAGTGAGCTTTGTTGTCATACGTATATTTTTATAAAGGTACGTATGTTTTTAAATGTACCAAAATAAAGAACCCCGCATTTTCAGGCGGGGCTCTTTATTTTACATACTATTTAGAATTATCTCCTATTCAATTTACTCAACAACCTCAATATTTCCATATACAACCAGATAATAGTTACCAATAAACCAAAGGCACCATACCACTCCATATACTTAGGGGCTCCCATCTCGGCACCTTTTTCTATCATATCAAAATCCAGTATTAAATTCATAGCTGCAAGTGCTACAACAAATAACGAGAAACCAATACCGAGTGCACTGCCCTGGTAAAGAAAGCCCGGCATGGGTACATTGAAAAAACTAACTATCCACAAAACCAAATAAAATATGCCTAAACCTACAGTAGCTGTTACTACAATGGCTTTAAATTTTTGGGTAGCTCTTATGATATTAAATTTAAACAAAAGGTACATTCCTGTAACTACAGAAAAAGTAAGTGCAATGGCTTGTATTACGATACCGCTGTATCCACCGGCATAAAAACCAGTTGTAGTAGCACTTTGAGCACCATATTCAAAATAAGCCGAAATACCACCCAATACCAATCCTTGTAATAAAGCATAAGCGGGAGCTAAATAAGGACTCCATTCTTTTTTGAAAGATACAACCAATGCTACACCTAGCCCTCCAAATACGCCCACTAGTATATAAGGCCAAACATCGCCACCTCCTGCAAATTCTTTCCAAGTATAATAGGCTGCTGCGAGGGTCAATAAAAACATCAAACCAAACTTATTAAGCGTACCCTTTACCGTCATTGCATTTTGTACATCTTCAAATTCGGAAAGTACGGTACTGCTAAACTTTTTTTCGGAAAGGGTGGGATTACCCGATTCAAATAGTGCCATAGTGTTATTTTTTAGGATTCAAAATTACAAAAAAAATATTGTTCCCTCAATAGAAAGGAATTATTTAACTAGCTTTTATCCAAATAGAAAATGCTATAAAAAATCTTCTTCCTCTTTTTTATTCTCTCCTTCAAATAATTTATCTACCGCTCCAGCCATCATTGGAAATTTTTCTTTTACATAATCTTTTACAGCATCCAATGCCTTGGCACTTTGCTCAGCCGTAATACCGGCCGAAGCCATTATTTTGTTTATTAATTCGTCCATAATTTTATTGTTTATTTTTTCATGTCCATATAATCTAATACCAAATTGGTAAAGGCATTCACGCCTATTTTAAAAGAGGCTTCGTCTAAAAAGAAATCTGCCGTATGGTGGCTTGTGGCTTTTGCATTTAATGGCTTAGCACCCAATTGAAAGAAAAAACCTGGCACTTTTTGCTGAAAAAAACTAAAATCTTCGGCACCCGTCATAGCAGAAATCAACACGGTATTTCCTACACCAGTAGCTTTTTGCAAAGAGGGCAACATTTTTCTTACAAGTGCCGTATCATTATAAGTAACAGGGTAGCTAAAGGTATACGGTAAAATAACTTCAGCGGTTGCCCCATTAGACTCTGCCGTTTTTGTAACAATGGTTCTTACCCTATCAAAAATCATTTTTTCATCTTCGGCTGTAAACGTTCTTATGGTGCCGAGCATTTCTACTTTTTCTGGAATTATATTGGAACGATTGCCACCGTTTATGGCACCTATGGTTACAATGGCGGGGTTATCTATCAATTTCAAATTTCTGCTTACAATTGTTTGAAGGTTGTTTACAATTTGTGTAGCCGTTACAATTGGGTCTACACCCATCCACGGAGATGCGCCATGCGCACCTGCACCCTTTACAATTATTTTCATGTCGCTGGCACTAGCCATAAATCCAGCGGGTCTATAACCAATTTGACCTATTGGAATTTCTGCACCAACATGCAAGCCAAATGCTACTTCTACTTTTGGGTTTTCCATTACGCCTTCTTTTATCATAAATTTTGCACCATTCTCTTCTCCCTCAGGTGCGCCTTCTTCAGCTGGTTGAAAAATAAATTTTATGGTACCCCGTAAATCTTTTCTCATGCCAGCAAGTATCTCTGCTACACCCATGAGTATGGCCGTATGTGCATCGTGCCCACAGGCATGCATTACACCTGTTTCGCTGCCATTGTAAGTAGTTTTTATTTTGGATGCAAAAGGAATATTCACTCTTTCTGTAATGGGCAATGCATCCATATCTGCACGCAATGCAATTACTGGGCCTAGTAAACCACCTCTTAAAACGCCCACTACGCCCGTCTTTCCTACGCCTGTGGTTACTTCTATATTTAAGGAGCGAAGATGTTTGGCTACTATTTCAGCAGTACGAAATTCCCTGTTACCCAACTCGGGGTTTGCATGAAAATCTCTCCGCCAATCAATTATTTTTTGTTCTATTTTATCTGCCGCAAGTTTTGCTCTTATTTGTAATGTTTGTGCGTTGGTTTGCCCGCAGATAAAGCAGATGAACGCAGATGTTAGTATTGCTATTTTCATGTGTTCTTTTTATTGCTTACTAAGGAGCTTAAGGCGCAAATAACTATTTTCATCAAAAGTCCATTTATAAAAATTAATTTTAAAAAACCATTTCGCCGTTTAGTAATTAGTAATAAAGTTTCCTTTGCAAAATATTATACTACTTCAAAGTGATTTTACTTCTACTTAAAGTATCGTGAACTTTACTTAATGTATCCTGAATGATAAATTCCCTTGCTAACCACAGATCAATTACTCTACCTTTCACAATATAAGTATTTAATCCCTTACTATTTTTTGCTGGAGGATTTTGCTTGATTACAATTAATTTATCAAGTAAAGTAGCATCAGTTCCTAAATCAGTGATTAATGCCCCTACAATAAATCTTTTACTTTTAATCCTTTTTTTCGCTTCTAGCAGCGACATGCCTACCAAATCTGGCACATAAGAATGAGTTTTTGCTATTAATCTCAAATTTTGTGCATGTATGCTCTCACATGTAAAGAAAATGAGTGCAGCAATTATTGATATCTTCATGTTTTTATCTATTGCCGGTAAGACGTAAAGTCGTTATATTTTCAATTAGTGTTTATTAAAAAAAGTTAAGGCGGGGGAGAAAATGCTTCGCATTTTACTTGCTCGTCAATCAATCTTTTTACAACACTTAATATTACCTCAATTCTTTAAAGTTAGCCTAAAGTATTTAAGACTCAAGTCCCTCCTGTGGAGGGATTTAGGGAGGCTACTTAGGGAGGCTTTTTAATCTATATCGTACCTATCTACTCTTTCAATTCCTTTAAGTGCCAACAATGATTCTACCAGTTTTTCCAACTCATCCTTATCATGCACAAATACTTTTACATTGCCTTCAAAAATACCATCCTTTGCTTCTATTGTCATGGCAGAAATATTCACCCGCAACTCTCCGCTGATGAGATTGGTTATTTTATGTATTACGCCCACATCATCTAAGCCAATTATTTTTAAACC
>JANMGS010000709.1:0-4762 GCA_031374745.1 Ferruginibacter sp.
TAATGTATAGTATTCCCGCCAAGTATCGTAAAATGGAAAATTTGCACATAGTATTTTGGCTATTAAAAGATATAAGTTGGTGTATGTTTTGGAAACCCTTGGGAGTTTTAATGATTATACCCACACTGGTAATTTCGATAGTGATAAGCTGGCGCAATAGGCATTATATTAGCGAAACATGCCATAATGTTGCCATTAGTTTTTGGATAACCGCTAACTCTTATTGGATGGTGAGTGAGTTTTTAGGGTTTGATTCTAAAGTGCTCTTAGGGACGTATACTTTTAAGCACTTAGCCATACTCCCATTTATAACAGGCCTTTTAATACTAGCTTACTATTATTTATGGGCTGTAAAAAAATATAAAGTAGGGGAAGAAGCTATAGTAGAAGCCCACGTCTAATTTCATAAAAAATAGGGGTTATTTTGGCACTTATCTTGGCTAACTTACACATACTTTTAATCGTTCAGCATTTTTTAAAGCCGCTCTATTTTATCAGTCTATTTTACTTGGCTAGTCAAATAAATAAGAATATGCTTCGTTCCGGCATATGTTATACGCAGCTTTCTTTAAAATCATTGTTTACATTAAATTTGTGTATTGCATTCGTGAGATATGAACCCAGGCGAAAGGCTTAATTTGAAAATATCACACGCCATTTTTTAAAATTTTTGTTTCCTCTACTTCAACCCAATCAAATAATCAAACAAACTTACGGCTGTTTCCAATTGTAATTTTTTTCTCAAGCGATATCTTCCTATTTCTACACCCCTAACTGATATGTTCATCAATTGTGCAATTTCTTTGGTAGATAAATTCATTCTTAAGTAGGCGCATAATTTCATTTCATTACCTGTAATATTTGAATGCTTCTCTTTTAAAGAAACAAGAAAATGACTATGTACAGTATCAAAATGTTTTGAAAAGCTTTCCCATTCCTTGTCCATCTTATCGTCTTCATTGAGCGATTTTATCATCTTCTTCAATTCTACAACCGCTTGTGGATTATCCAACCCTTTCATTACATGCGAAAGCTCTGTCTTGCTTTTAGAAAGTAACTCACCTTTTTTTACCAAGTGCATAGCCGAAGAGGCTAACTCAGCATTTTTGAAATTAATTTCTGCCTCTAATTTTTCATTTCTTAGAGCTGCTAATTCGCCTTCTGTTTTATTTATTTCCAATTCATGTATATATAAAAGTTTCTTTTGTTCTTCTTCGTATTTAATTTTTTGTGCAATGAATTTTCTTTCTTGCCATTTAAATATTGCGAATAATACGATAGCTAAACACATAAAATAAAATAGTTTAGCCCAAATGGTTTGATACCATGGAGGAAGTATTTTAAATGAATAGACAGATATTTCAGATTCTTTCCCCAAATTATTTTTAACCTTCACTTCAAAATGGTAAGTACCTGCGGGTAAATTGGTATATTCCTTTTCTGTTTTATCTGACCAAATAGACCATGTAGCATCAAAACCTCTTAACCTGAAACTGAATTGTATGTTAGATAGGCTCCCAAAAATAGGTGCAGCAAATTGAAATTGAATGGTCTTCCATCCATCTTTTACAGAGGGGATATTTTCACCATCTTGGATTTGTTTTTCATTGATATCTTTAAAATATCCACCAAAAAGTATTGCATCTTTATTCCCACTAATTTTTACTTTTCTAATAAGTACTTGAGTATTGGTTAGCGATTGTTTATATTTCTCATAATTAAGTAAATAAAATCCTTTTTCGCCGCCTAAAAATATATTTGATTCGTTTAATGGATAAATGGATTCAAAGCCACTAAGCATCTTATTGTTTAATTCAGGGAAATTAATTACTACGGGTTCTTTGTTAGTATAATCAATGATGCTAAGTGCTTTTTCGTGTATGAACCATATATTCCCCGTTGGGTCTTCTTTCAAGTACCTTACACTTTGGTCTCCAATTATTTTTTGGTAGTAGGCAGATGCTTCAAAAATATTTTTAGCCTCATTGTAATTATAAATGCCTTTTTCTGTTGCTATTACTACTTCATTTTTTATTTTGTATACATGGTTGTTCAATGTAGATGGAAGCCCATTTCGGTTTGTATAAATGGCCGTTTTATAAGTACCATCAGCCGCTTTGGTAATTTTATAAATTCCGTGGTATGGGTGTGATATCCATATATTGTTGTTTTTGTCAATAGCAATAAATCGTGCAGACTCATCCAGACCTTCAATTTTTTTGGAGAACGTAAAATAGCCATTTGCAAAGTCAAATATTTCTACATTTTTATAATTACCAGCTATTATTTGTGCACTTGGGAAAGTATTGGAAGTAGATAAAAAATTCCAATAGCCTTTATTGGAAGAAATAGGAATGGCCGAATTATTTTTTACGATGAAAGCCCCCTCATGTTTCCCTAAAAGCAATTCATTGTTTATATTGGCCAAGCCCCATACTTGACCTTTTGTATTATTAATTGGTTTAAAATCGCCTTTTACAAAACTTACATCTTTTTCATTATCCAGTGTAAGACTATACAATCCATTGGTAGTTCCTAAATATAAATTATTGTCCTTTATGAGGGCTGCATAGCCGGACCCGTCTTGCGAGGATGGATTTATTTGTTTTATCGCACTATTGTAGGCAACTAAGTCTATACCATTGTCTAAACCCAACCACAGATTTTTTTGCTTATCTAAAAAAATACTAAGCACATTGTTATTCTGCAAACCTTCTTTTTTTGAGAAATGCTGTATAATATTACCTTGATAATCTGTAATGTAAACTGCACTGTTGTTTGTTGCAATGGCAATCCTATTTTTATTTATGGTTGTAGCGTTGTATATGCGTTCATTTTTAAAAAATTCATTGTTAGATGAATTGATGGTAGAAATGCCTGCTATAGTTAAATTGAAAATGCCATGTTGTAGTGTTGTTACCAATGCGCTGTCATTCCCTAAACCCAGAATAGAGGTGACTGGGTCATTTGTAGGAAGTTCATTTTTGAAAGACATAGGAATCATTTCGCCATTTTCATACTTCAACAAGCCATTTGCAAAGTCGTGTGCATATAACTTACCATTGCATGATCCTAAATATGCCCATTCAGATGGAGCCTCGTATACAACAATTGTTTCGAGGGTGAGTTTATATATTTTACTATTGGTTCTAAAGAAAATGCTTCTGTTATATGAAATGATATCCCAAACATCTCCAAAAACCCTGCTTTTAGCTGGTATTAGCCCAATAAGGGAGTGATAAACGAGTGTCCCACCGGCATTTGGAGAGAAATAACCTAGTTCATCTTGTCCACCTACGTACACTTTATTATCGAACCCAATTTCAACCGATCTTACAATTGTTTTGTTTGGTAAAGGATTCAAGTCCCAATTTTTGCCATCAAATGACAGTAGCCCTTCGTTATTGGCTACATAAATAATCCCATTTTTATCTTGTTTGATATCCCAATTTTGTAAGCCAGCATTATAAGCCTGCTTGTAAAAGTTTGTTACACTGGGCAATCCAATAGTATTTTGACACAGTACATGAACTGGCAAAAGTAAAAAGAAAAGAAAAAGTTTCATCTCATAAATTGTATCATGAAGATATGAAAATTTTAATTGATGTAGTGTTGATGTAGTAATGAAGTAGTGATTTTGGCTATTTTATACTTGGTTTGTAGTTGTTGATGTAGTAATGATGTGCCAAATTATTAGTTGCTGGTCTTCTTTCTCTTTACTTTTACTTTCGAAAAAATTGCTTAGATTTTTTTATAACGTAAATTTTGCTATATGAAATTAAAATTCACATTACTATGTGTCTGCATTTTTCTTGCGGGTACTATTCAACAAACTTTCGGTCAAATCATATCTGTAACTGGAAAAGTACGATCCAAAACCTCGGGTGAGGCGTTGGTGGGTGCAACAATTGCAGTAGAGGGAACAAACACAACAACTATTACTGACGTAACGGGTAGTTTTTCCATTTCAGCCAATAAAGGAGCCAATTTGGTTATTAGCTACACAGGTTTAACTACTTTGAAGTACAAGATTAACTCATCTACACCATTTGATGTACAAATGGAAGAGGCAGATAAAAATCTTACTGAGGTAGTTGTGATTGGTTATGGTACCAAAAAAAGAAGAGATTTATCTACTTCTATTTCATCCATTTCATCGAAAGATATAGCTAAAACACCTGTTGCAGACGCTGCACAAGCATTGCAAGGTCGAGTATCTGGAGTAACAATAGTGCAAGGCAGTGGTGCTCCAGGAGGAACAGGAGGTACTGGAATTAAAATCAGGGGTATTTCTTCCTTAACAGGAACCAACAATCCATTGATAGTAGTAGATGGTTATCCTTTACCAGATCAACAATCAGATAATGTATTAAATTCATTTGGAACTGGTGATATTGAATCTATTGATGTACTAAAGGATGCTGCGGCCGCTTCCATTTATGGTGTTAGAGCATCTAATGGTGTAATTCTAATAACCACCAAAAGAGGAAAAGCAGGAAAAACAACGCTTTCTGTTGATGTATACAGAGGTATTCAACAAGCTTGGCAATTGCCAACTATGCTCAATGCAAGAGAATATGCCATCATTAACAGCGAAGCCAATATAGCAAGTGGTAAAACAATATTACCTAAGCTCGCCGATTTTGATGCCATTGGAAGAGAATATGGAAATGGAACCAATTGGTTAGATGAAATTTTTAGAAGAGCAGCTATACAAAGTGTAAACCTAAACGCTACTGGAGGTTCAGATAAAGTTCAATAC
>JANMGS010000724.1:0-1739 GCA_031374745.1 Ferruginibacter sp.
CAATGTAGCCAATGCTTCACCTTCTAAATCTTCTGCAATGATCAACAATGGACGGCCACTTTGTGCAACTTTTTCCAAAATATGAAGTATATCTTTCATAGCAGATATCTTCTTATCAAAAATCAAGATATAAGGGTTTTGCAACTCCACTTGCATTTTTTCGCTGTTGGTTACAAAATACGGGCTTATGTATCCACGATCAAATTGCATACCTTCTACGATATCTACTGTTGTATCTGTTCCTTTTGCTTCTTCTACCGTAATTACACCTTCTTTACCCACTTTTACAAATGCTTCAGCAATAAGTTTTCCAATAGTTTCGTCGTTGTTTGCGGAAATAGTAGCTACTTGTTGTATTTTTTTAGCATCATTACCTACAGTTTGGCTTTGGGTACGTAAGTTTTCAATTACCAGCGAAACCGCTTTGTCTATACCACGCTTCAAATCCATCGGATTTGCACCAGCTGCTACCATTTTCAGACCTTCGCTTATGATTGCTTGAGCCAATACAGTTGCAGTAGTAGTACCATCACCAGCAATTTCAGCCGTTTTAGAAGCTACTTCCTTTACCATTTGGGCACCCATGTTTTCAATAGGGTCTTCCAATTCTATTTCTTTTGCTACTGTTACACCATCTTTGGTTACTTGCGGCGCACCAAATTTTTTCTCTATAACCACATTGCGACCTTTTGGTCCAAGGGTTACTTTTACTGCATTTGCAAGGGTATCTACCCCTTTTTTCATTCTGTTTCTTGCTTCTATATCGAAGTAAATTATTTTAGACATTGTTTGAGTATTTAGTATTGAGTACTTAGTATTAAGATTAAGAACTCAGTTATTAATTAAAAGATTTTAAGTTATCACAGACTAAAGTCCCTCCTGTGGAGGGATTTAGGGAGGCTTAAACTATCGCCAAAATATCACTCTCCCTCATTATCAACAAATCTGCACCTTCAATGGTAATTTCGGTACCTGCATATTTGCCATATAAAACAGTATCGCCCGCTTTTACAGTCATTGGTTCGTCTATTTTACCCGGGCCTGCTGCCATTACAGTTCCTCTAGATGGTTTTTCTTTTGCAGTATCAGGAATATAAATTCCACCAGCTGTTTTTTCTTCTGCTGCTGCAGGTTTTACAATAACCCTGTCGTGAAGCGGTGTAATGCTTAGCTTCTTACTAGTAGCCATAATATATTTGTTTTTTTGTGAATTGATTGTACCCGTATTTGGGTGTGCAAAACTAAGCTAATATTATACCAAAGCAGTTTAAAAGAATTGTTGTCATTTTACTTGCCAAAACGACACAAAAAATGGAAGACACATTTGTATACATGCAAATATGCCTTGGTTACCTGCAAAAAGCTTTGAATTAGTTTTAGTGGCGCCTGCCGGCCGGCAAAGGCAGGTCGCATATTTCATCTCCCAAAAAGAATGTAGCTTTTGTTGTGCAGTAGATTAACGGAGTAGATTAATTTCTATATTATGGGTTGCACAAAGAGGTACCAATGCAAAACTCTTTTGGGGTTCGCAAAAAATAAATAGCTTTCTAAAAGTTACCATTTTGTGCTATAAAAGTAGGTTAATATCTCTATACTCAATACTAAGTACTCCATTCTAACTTCAATTTCCCTAATTTTGCACCTCAATAAAGGTTTTTGAAACGATGTTAAGCAGAAGAAATATTAGGATAAAAGTGATGCAAACCTTATATGCTATTGATAGTATGAGCGGCACAGAA
>JANMGS010000739.1:0-13797 GCA_031374745.1 Ferruginibacter sp.
TAACCCACGCAATGAAAACCCCGAAGATATTTTGAGAGATATGGAGGCAGGAATAAATGTGGTTGCAAAAAGAAAATATATAACAATTACAGACAGGAGGGAAGCAATAAAAACGGCGGTAAGCTTAAGCAACAATGAAGACATAGTTTTAATAGCAGGCAAAGGACATGAGAAATACCAGGAGATAAATGGGGTGAAGTACGATTTTGATGATAAGAAAGTGTTGAGGGAAATGTTTGAGCTGCTGGGTAAATAAAAAATAGGCAGATATGCAAATTAGCAGATATGCAAATGACGAGCTTTATTAGAAAGAAAGTTATTAGAAGAAAGGGAATGCAATTTTAAACATTGGCACATTTGCATATTTGCAAATTGGCACATTTAAAGTATTATGTTATATCATTTATTTGATTGGATTACACAGCACTGGTCTAAGGCATCTTTTCCGGGAAGTGGGCTATTTCAGTTCATCAGTTTCCGTGTAATTATGGCACTCATTCTCTCGTTGATTATTACAACTGTTTATGGCAAAAAACTCATTTTGTTTTTGCAAAGAAAGCAGTTGGGCGAAACAGTGCGTGATCTTGGATTGGCTGGCGAGCAACAAAAAAAAGGAACACCTACCATGGGTGGAATCATCATTTTGTTGGCTATTCTTATACCTACTTTGTTGTTGGCCAATTTAGATAAGGTCTATATCCGCTTGATGATGTTGTGTACGGTTTGGCTTGGGGCTATTGGTTTTATTGATGATTATCTTAAAATAAAAAGCAAGCGTGATGCTAAAGCAAAAGGTGCTGATTACAAAAAAAGTGATAGCGATGGCCTTGCAGCAAAGTTTAAATTGTTTGGGCAAGTAGTTATTGGAATTATAATTGGAGTTACATTGGTATTTAGCCCAAGTGTTACAGTTAAAAGAGAAGTTACAAATGTAAATGTAGAAGAGGTATTACAAAAAGGGGAGAAGTTGTTGAAAATGGATACAGTTGTTATTGATGGCAAGAAACTTGTTTTTGCAAATGTAAAATCGCAAGGAACTACTATTCCTTTTAAGAAAAATCATGAGTTTAACTATGCCGATCTTTTGCCAAAAAGTTTAGAAGATTATGCCTATTTAATTTATATAGCTATTGTAATCTTTATTGTAACGGCTGTTTCCAATGCGGCAAATATTACAGATGGGTTAGATGGATTGGCTACAGGCATAAGTGCCATCATAGGTATTTGCTTGGGCATATTTGCATACGTAAGTGGCAATATAAAATTTGCGGAGTACCTCAATATAATGTACATACCAAACTTAGGAGAGCTGTCTATATTTATTGCCGCTTTTGTGGGTGCGTGTATCGGATTTCTTTGGTACAACTCTTACCCTGCGCAAGTTTTTATGGGCGATACAGGTAGCCTTGCATTGGGAGGAATTATTGCGGCGCTTGCTATCATTGTAAGAAAAGAATTATTGATACCAATATTTTGTTTGGCATTCTTTGTAGAACTGTGTAGTGTAATGATACAGGTCACCTATTTTAAATATACCAAAAGAAAATATGGAGAAGGAAGAAGGGTTTTCTTAATGAGTCCATTGCATCACCATTACCAAAAGCTGGGGTACCACGAAAGTAAAATAGCCGTTCGCTTTTGGATATTGACTATCCTTTGTGTGGCCATTGCCATTGTTACATTAAAGCTGAGATAAAATTTAAAAAACTGAAGAAAAGTATAGTCATATTAGGAGCAGGAGAAAGCGGCATAGGTACAGCCATATTAGCTAAGCAGCAAGGTTACAATGTATTTGTGAGCGATGGTGGGGTTATAAAAGAAAATTATAAAGCAGATCTTTTACAACATGAAATAGCGTTTGAAGAAGGGTTTCATACAGAAGAAAAAATACTGTTGGCAGACCTTGTAATGAAAAGCCCTGGAATACCGGAGAAGAATGAATTGGTAAAAAAGATACGTACAAGTAATATAGAAATAATTAGTGAAATAGAATTTGCATACTGGTACAAAGGAGATAGTAAAATAATTGCGATAACGGGTAGTAATGGAAAGACAACTACTACTGCAATGGTTTATCATTTATGCAAATTGGATGATGATGACTGTGCAATGGTGGGGAATATTGGTTTTTCATTTGCTAGACAAGTTGCAGAGGATCCAAAAAAATTGTATGTGGTGGAAGTGAGCTCTTTTCAGTTAGATGATATTAAAAAGTTTAGATCAGATGTGGCAATATTGACAAACATCACCGAAGACCATTTAGATAGATACGAATACGAAATAAACAATTATATAAAAAGCAAATTTAGGATTGTAGAGAACCAGACAGAAGACGATGTATTCATTTATAATTTGGATGACGAAGTAACCATAAATAATTTAAGTAAATATTCTATTAGATCAATTAAAGCACCAATCACTATGAGTAAAGAATTACCGGAAGGGGCATATCTAACCAATGCACAAATGCATATAAAATGGAAAGGTGAGGAAATGCAAATGAGCATATCAGATTTTGCAGTAAAAGGAAAACACAATCAATACAACAGCATGGCAGCAAGTATGGCGGGCACGGCAATTGGCATTCGCAAAGAGAAGATAAGAGAAGCCTTACAAACTTTCGAAAGCTTAGAGCATAGAATGGAACCCGTAATTACATTGCGTGGCGTAGAGTTTATTAATGACAGCAAAGCAACAAATATTAACAGTACTTGGTATGCACTAGAAAGTATGACCAAACCAGTAATCCTTATTTTGGGAGGAGTAGATAAAGGGAATGATTATAATATCCTAAAAGAATTGGTTGCAGAAAAAGTAAAGGCAATTGTTTGTATGGGAACAGATAATATGAAAATTCACGAAGCATTTGGCGATATCGTTTCACTTATTGTAAATACCGAAAATGCAAAAGATGCAGTACAATCTGCCTTTCATTTTGCCGATAAAGGTGACGTTGTTTTGTTAAGCCCTGCTTGTGCAAGTTTCGATTTATTTACGAGTTATGAAGACAGAGGGAATCAATTTAAACAAGCGGTAAAAGATTTATAAAGGCCTCCCTAATTCCCTCCCCCGCAGAAGATGCGGGGCAGGCTGGAGGGACCTTAGTCAGTGCTTTTCGAAGGATAAATAATAAATAAAAAGATTATAGTAATAAAAATTAATGCTAGACCCAAATAACATAAGAGATTTTTTTAAGCCAGATATAGCAAATATGGGTGGCAACTTAGTAAATAAAACTAAGGGAGATCGGGTTATCTGGGCAATTGTGGTAATACTTACGTTGGCTAGTTTGTTGTTGGTGTATAGTAGCACAGGTTCTTTGGCCTATAGAATGAGTAAGAGTACAGAAAGTTATCTATTCAAGCAATTTGCTTTTATCATCCTTGGTTTAATGGTAATTTATTTTGCACATAGAATCAACTATACTATTTATTCTAGGGTTGCATTGATATTGTTTTTAATCTCTGTACCATTATTGATATATACTTTATTGTTTGGAGTACAATTAAATGCAGGTAGCCGGTGGATAAAGTTGCCTGTAATAAATATGACGTTTCAAACTTCTGATTTGGCAAAGCTTGCATTGTTCATGTATTTGAGCAGGCAGCTTAGTAGAAAGCAACTCGTAATTAAAGATTTTAAAAAAGGATTTTTGCCCATCGTTATTCCAGTAGCAATAATATGTTTGCTCATTGCGCCAGCAAATTTATCTACATCTATATTGGTTGCTGGCACTAGTTTATTGTTGATGTTTATAGGCAGGGTAAGTACCAAGCATATTTTAATTACTATAGGAGTAGCTATGATACCTGTTGTGTTTTTAATATCTATTGCGGTTTCTACTTACGATAAAGAAAAAGGCGAATCTAAAAAACTGCCCACCATATTATCTGGAGGAAGAATACCAACATGGATAAGCAGAATTCAAACATTTGTGTATAGCAAGAAAGAAGATGGAAATGAAAAATTGTATCAAATAAACCAAGCAAAAATTGCCATAGCTAAAGGTGGTTGGCTTGGCAAAGGGCCAGGTAACAGTGAGCAAAGAAATTTTTTGCCGCACAGTTACAGCGATTTTATTTATGCAATAATAATTGAAGAGTATGGCATTTTTGGAGCCGCCATCATTTGCCTTATTTATTTAATGTTTTTGTATAGATGTATTCGAATTTATAAAAAATGTCCCTATGCATTTGGCGCATTTCTGGCACTGGCACTCAGTTTTACCTTGGTTATACAAGCCATTGCAAATATGGGGGTGAATGTAAATTTATTTCCAAATACGGGTGTTACATTGCCATTGGTAAGTATGGGTGGCAGTAGTTTTTTGTTTACTTGTTTGTCAATAGGCATCATATTAAGTGTAGCACGAAACGTAGAGCAGCAAGAGGGAAAATTGGCAGCACAAGCTTTAAAAGATATTAAAAAAGAAGAAGAAATTATAGGAGCATAATTGGAAAATAGAGTAAACATAGCTAATAAAGATTTACGAATCATCATTGCTGGTGGTGGCACAGGCGGCCATATATTTCCGGCAATAGCAATTGCGAATGCTATAAAAAAAGTATTACCCACTGCAGTGTTTTTATTTATTGGCGCCAAAGGGAAAATGGAAATGGAAAAAGTGCCGCAAGCAGGCTACGAAATAAAAGGGTTGGATATAGCAGGATTCAACAGAAGTTCTTTGATAAAAAATATTGGGTTGCCTTATAAGATTATAAAAAGTTTTTTTCAAGTATCCAGCATTTTCAAATCGTTTAAGCCATCTGCCGTTGTTGGAGTTGGGGGCTATTCTAGTTTTCCTGTTTTAAGATTTGCACAAGGAAAAAGCATACCTACTTTTATACACGAAAGCAATTCGTTTGCTGGGAAAAGTAATATCCTTTTGGGCAAAAAAGCCAGTATGATTTTTACAGCTTCAGATAGTATGGATCAGTTTTTTCCAGCAGCAAAAACCTTGCTCACCGGTAATCCCGTAAGGCAAGCAATAAGCCATAGCAACGTTACCAAAGCAGAAGGTTTACAGTATTTCGGATTAAATGAAACGAAGAAAACCATTTTGGTCATTGGAGGAAGCCTTGGTGCAAAAACCATCAACGAAGCCATTGACCATAACCTGGATATTTTTGACAAATACAATTTACAGTTGATTTGGCAAACGGGTAAGCCATATTTCGAAAAAGCAACTGCAAGCGTGGAAGGCCATGGTAATGTTGCTATGAATGATTTTATTACCAAAATGGAATATGCTTATGCAGCGGCAGATGTAATTATTAGCAGGAGTGGTGCGATGGCTGTTGCAGAAATTTGTTTGGTTCAAAAGCCGGTGATATTTGTGCCATACCCTTTTGCCGCAGAAGATCATCAAACAGCCAATGCAAAAGCTTTGGTAAATAAAAATGCGGCAATGATGGTATCAGATTCGGATGCAGCAGAAAAGCTAATTCCAAGTTTATTGGAATTGTTGGGAGACGAACAAAGGCAACTTGCCATGCAAAGCAATATTGGCTTGCTAGCCATAAAAAATGCAGATGAAATAATTGCAAATGAAATTTTAAAAATGATTAACAAAGGGTGATAGACATACAAAAAATATCGAACATTTATTTTGCCGGCATAGGCGGTATAGGCATGAGTGCGCTTGCTCGATATTTTAATGAGAAGGGTGTAAAAGTGAGTGGGTATGATAAAACAGAAACAGAACTTACCAAAAAATTGAAGCAAGAAGGTATAGCCATTCATTTTGAAGATGACGTTGCATTGCTAGATAAAAATGCAGAAGTAGTTGTGTATACACCAGCCATTCCTGCATTGCACAGTGAGTTGACATATTATAGAGATAACAATTATGTGTTATTAAAGCGCAGCGATATTCTTGGATTGCTTACAAAAGATGGGTTTAATATTTGTATAGCTGGCACGCATGGTAAAACCACCACTAGTGCAATGGTGGCTCATATTTTAAAAGACAGTGGGTATGGTTGCAATGCTTTTTTGGGTGGAATAGCAGCAAACTATGATACGAATTTTTGGCCTGCTCCAATACATTCAGATGGAAGCAAAAACAATGTTTCGGTTGTAGAGGCAGATGAATATGATAGAAGCTTTTTGAAATTAAATCCAGATGTAGCGGTTATAACTTCAATGGATGCAGATCATTTAGATATCTATGGGACTGAAAAAAACATGCAAGATGCATTCATAGAATTTTCAACAAAAATTAAAGCCGGCGGTACGCTTATTGTGAAAGATTCTTTAAAAAGAGTGAATGAGTTTGTAGCTGACAATAAAATGAGTTATAATGCTATAAATAAAGCAGTAGCAGTACATACTGAAAATCTAACAATAGAAAATGGTAGCTATGTTTTTGATGTTGTAATAAATGAGTTGCGCATAGAGGATGTTGTTTTAAATATGGGCGGCATGCACAATATAGAAAATGCCACTGCAGCCATAACAGTTGCCACTATTTTGAAAATAGATGAAGCAAAAATAAAAAATGCCATCGCATCTTTTACAGGAGTAAAAAGGCGATTTGAATATATTGTAAAAACAGCGGATGTAGTAATGATAGATGACTATGCACATCATCCAGAAGAGCTAAGGGCGTTGATAACCGGAGCGAAAGAGTTGTTTCCCCTTAAAAAATGTACGGTTATTTTTCAGCCACATTTGTTTAGTAGAACAAAAGATTTGGCAGATGGATTTGCAGAAGTACTGGATTTAGCAGACGAAACAATTCTATTGCCTATTTATCCGGCAAGAGAATTGCCCATGCCAGGCGTAACAAGTGAATTGATAGTCTCTAAAATGAAAAAAAGTAGTGTGAGGATTTTGGAGAAAAATGAGTTGGTTGAATATATGGCAAGTTTAAACGGCCATTCTTTGGAGGGAAGTAGAGAGGCGCTTATTATAACAGCTGGTGCAGGAGATATAGATACATTGATAGAACCATTAAAAAATATTTTAAAGCATTAATGCCCATTACCGTAAAACATATTAAAAGGATTGTAACAAGTGTACTTTGGGTGCTTGTAGCGGCGGGTTGTGTAACACTGCTTGCAGCTGCTGTAAAAAACAAAGAAACAAAGTATTGCAATGGGGTTGATATAATTATCACAGGTGTAAACAATATTTTTTTTATAGATAAAAGCGATGTGTATGCGATTATTAAAAATTATGGAGGAGACAGTACAGAAAAAAAATCGCTTGCAGCAATAGATTTGAAGCTCATTGAAAAAGAATTGAAAAAAGATGTTTGGGTAAAGAATGCAGAGTTGTATTTTGACAACAACAATATTTTAAAAGTATTTGTTGAAGAAAGAGAACCTATCGCAAGAATATTTACCATAGGGGGAAATTCATTTTATATAGACAGTAGTTGTATGGTTTTGCCACTAAGCAATAAGTTTTCTGCACGCTTACCTATAGTTACCAGTTATGTCTCAGAAAATAAAGTAGCATCAAAAGCGGATAGTGCTCTTTTGAATGACATAAAAAACATTAGTATAAAAATAGCAGCAGATACTTTTTTAATGGCCATGATAGAGCAAATAGATATTTTGCCAAACCGGACTTTTGAAATGACTCCGAAAATAGGAAAACAGGTAATCATTTTTGGAGATGCTACAGACATAGATTTAAAACTGTCTAAATTGAAAATGTTTTATAAAAATATAATGACATTATCTGGTTGGAATAAATACAGCAAAATAAACCTGCAATATAAAAACCAGGTAGTGGCGAGTATTAGAGGAGCAGAAGATATTGCATCGGACTCATTACGTACCTTGCTGCTTATAAAAGCCATTGCAGAAAATGCTGCTGCAGCATCTGCAGATTCGTCGCAGGTTTTTCAATCGGATGCTTCAAAAAATAATGCTGATAGTTCAATGATAAATCAATCGGTAGAAAGGGAAGATGAAGGCATTAATCCAACTGCTGGCGCACAAAAACCGCTAGTTGTTTTGCCCTCTACATTGCTACCCGCAGCAGATGCAAAACGGGAAAGTACAAAACCTGTTGCAGTAAAACCTGCTGTAGAAAAACAAGCATTAAATAAACCAACAATGGTATTGCCGAAGAAGATAGTTGTTCCGGCAAAGCCACCAGCAAAAAAACCAGCAAGAAAACCGATACCAAAAGAAGCCAACGAATATTAAACAAACAAACACCAAACACCAAACAGCAAACACCAAACACCAAACAACAAAAAAAACTTTAAATAAACACTCATAAATATCATTACCATGAATCAGGAACAACCAGTAATCGTAGGATTAGACATTGGCACCACAAAAATTGCAGCAATTGCCGGGCGCAAAAACGAATTTGGTAAACTAGAAATATTAGGTTTTGGTAGGGCCAATAGCAACGGCGTGCAACATGGCATGGTGTTAAATATCGATCAAACTATAAAAGCCATACAAACTGCTTTAGAAAATTGCTATGCGTCCAATCCAAATTTAGCCATAAGCGAAGTGTATGTTGGTATTGCTGGCCATCATATCAAAAGTCTGCAAACAAGGGGCGATATTGTTCGCATGCACAACGAAGAAGAAATTCGTCAGGACGAAATAGACCGTCTTATTGCAGACCAGTATCGTACATACATCCCTGCAGGCGATCAAATTATTGATGTGATTCCGCAAGAATTTACAGTAGATAATTTTCAGAATATACCAAACCCTATTGGATATTCTGGTGTAAAGGTTGGCGCCAATTTTCATATTATAACGGGTGATAAAAATGCCATCAGAAACATCAATCGCAGTGTAGAAAAATCTGGATTAAAAACGCAGGATTTGGTTTTGCAACCACTTGCCTCGGCAGCCGCTGTAATGTGCGATCAAGATTTGGAAGCAGGTGTAGCCATTGTAGATATTGGAGGTGGTACCACAGACTTAGCTGTTTTTTACGAAGGTATTTTAAAACATACTGCCGTAATCCCATTTGGTGGAGAGAACATTACCAATGATATTAAAACAGGCTTAGGGGTTTTAAAAACACAAGCGGAGCAAATGAAAATTCAGTTTGGTAGTGCGCTTGCAGACGAAACTAAAACCAATGCATTTATTACTATTCCTGGTTTAAGAGGTATGGCACCAAAAGAAATTTCGGTGAAAAACCTTGCGAGCATCATACAAGCACGCATGAGCGAAATTATGGATTTCGTAACCTATCACTTAAAGCAAGTAGGTTTGGATAATAGAATGTTGAATGGTGGAATTATTCTTACTGGCGGTGGTTCTCAGTTAAAACATTTGTTGCAACTCACAGAATATATTACAGGACTTAATGCGAGAATCGGTTTTCCAAACGAGCATTTATCTGGAGGGCACATAGATGAATTGTCAAAGCCGATGTATAGTACTTGTATTGGCCTTATTTTAAAAGGATACAACGATTATGAAAATAAGAACAAACAGTTCGATAAAAATTTTATAAAAGTTGCTGGAACAGGTATCATGCAAGAAACGGCAGTAGTAGCGGAAGAAGTTGTAGTAGCATCCGAAGAAAAAGAAACAGAAATAGTAAAGCGTAAAAAGACCATCAAAGGTTTTATGGATAGCTTTAAAACAAATTTGATAGAAATGTTTAAAGAAGAAGAAGACGGGGAACTTTAATAATGAATAATGAGTAATGAATAATTAATAATGAATGTAATCTTAAGTCTTTTATCTTGATACTTATATCTTGATACTTGATACTTATATCTTAATACTAAAATAGAACAATATGATACATTTTGATTTGCCAAAAGACCAGTCCTCTATCATAAAAGTGATAGGCATTGGCGGTGGCGGAAGCAATGCTGTAAACCACATGTTTGCACAAAATATAGAAGGTGTAGACTTTATTATTTGCAATACAGATGCGCAAGCAATTGCACAAAGCAAAGTGCCCAATAAAATACAATTGGGCCCGCATCTTACGCAAGGCCTTGGTGCTGGTGCAAATCCATTAATTGGTAAACAAGCAACAGAAGAAAGCTTAGAAGAAATAAAACGGATATTGGAAGTGAATACCAAAATGGCTTTCATTACAGCAGGAATGGGCGGTGGTACAGGCACAGGCGGTGCACCCATTATTGCCGCTATTTGTAAAAGTCTAGGTATACTTACAGTGGGTATTGTAACTACGCCATTTGCATACGAAGGCAAAAAACGAGTAGCACAGGCAGAACAAGGTATCATGCTATTAAAAGGACATGTAGATACTTTATTGGTGATTAGCAACGATAAACTTCGTCACCAGTTTGGTAATCTAAAAATGAAAGAAGCTTTTAACAAAGCCGATGATATTTTAGCTACTGCTGCAAAATGTATAACCGATGTTATAAATAGTACAGGGCAAATAAACGTCGATTTTGCTGATGTGTGCACTGTAATGAGCAATGGAGGAGTTGCAATACTTGGTAGTGCAACTGCAGAAGGCGAAAACAGGGCACATGCAGCTATTGAACATGCACTTACATCACCATTGTTGAACGATAATGATATTCGTGGTGCAAAATGGATTTTAATTAATATCAATTCTGCCGAAGGCGAGCATGAGTTTACAATGGATGAGGTAGAAATAATACAAAATTATATTCTTACACAAGCTGGCGAAGAGACCGATGTTATACTGGGCCTTGGTTACGACAACAGCCTAGGTGCACAAATTGGTATAACACTTATTGCCACAGGGTTTGAGCACAAAGATCCTTTTCCTAGAAAGAATTTAGAAGAAGCGATTGCACCAAAAGATGAAAAAATTGTAATGCAATTGGATATGTCTTTGGTAACAAATGCAAATCCTATCGCTACACAACCAACCTTGCAATTTGAAGATAAAAGGGCAGATGATAAAATAGAAGAACCAGTTGCAGAAGCAATTGTAGAAGATCCTTTTATGCCTACATTGGTAGTAGAAAACATAGTAGATGTACCAAGTAATATTACTGTGGATAAAACTTCTGAAGCTCCAGTATTTTTTGAAATATCTTCGAGCCAAGATCAATTGCCTGTAGTACAATTTGATACCGATTTTATAGCGCCATTACCAAAACAACAAGTTGTAAAAGAAGAACTTACTCAGGAACATAATACAAAAAAAGAAGCTAGCAATACAAGCCACCTTTCGTCGGGGGGCTTTCTGGCAAAGCCAACGCAAATTTACGCAGCGGAACAACCAGAACAAAAATCCAAATCGCAAGAGGAACCACTGCCACAGCAGAGCTCGGTACAGGACGACGAACCTGTATTTGAAATGCAGTTGGTAGTTAAAGAAACCCTAGAAACGGCGGAGGATAAGCCTTTGGTTACCGAAACGACTCAGCCTTTTATAAGCAAACTTGTTGAGGAACCTGCGATGCAGGACGAAGCAGAAGAGCTTAGGCGCCGGGCATCAGATAGGATTGCTAAGTTGAGAAATCTTTCTTTCAACATCAATGCATCCGATCCGAACAATGAGTTTGAATCAGTGCCAGCATACCTCCGTCGTAATATGGAAATACACAATCAAATTGCCGATGTAGAAAGCTTCTACAGCAATTACACCGTCAAGTCAGACGACAACAATCAAGCAGAAATAAATACCATCAATAATTTTTTAGACGGGAAAAAACCCGACTAATACTTTTTTTACCTTGAAAAACCCTGAGCGATTTCAATGTGAGTTAGAAAACCCCTTTCAGCAATGAAAGGGGTTTGTGTTTATACCCTGACAGCGGCTTTCAGCCCTGTCAGCGGGTAAACAAAATGCATCAGCGGTTAAACAAAAAATTACTGTAATCTTTTATTTGAAATCCATAAATCTGAAAAAGTCTTTTAAAAAATTAGGAGCATCAGCAACAGTATAAAGCCAAACATCAGTTTCCGCCTATCCGCTACAATACTTTTTTTCTTCCGCCAAATGGCGAAAGCAAAAAAGCATTTCCGCTTCTATGCGGGCTAGGCTCAGCGGTAAAACTTTTCTCTACAAAAGAGAGCTTGAAAAATTTGAAATGATTTATCAAGGGGGGGTATTGGCTTGAGATTTGACCTAAAATTGTGTTCAAACAATAGCAGCCGACAGGCAGGCCTTATGAAGAAAAGTACAGTAAAAGTTTTTAGACTAAAACCTACAAAAACAAAATACAATAGCGAAGAAATGCGGCGTGGCTTTGTAACAGATCTTATCAGTAGCTATTGCAATTTTGAAAATAGTTTTATAATACATTTATATTTCGTTTACATTATTTAGTTACTTCCTATCTTGCATTTATAGGTTTGGTCTTTTTACTTGTAGACACAGTTTTAAAAAGCCAACTTATTTTTTAAATAAAATATATTGAAGTCTAATATATTTACTTTTTACAATTTGGTCGTCTGGTCGAGACCATGCCCCCTAGCAACTTTGGAGGAGGTACTTACAAGGATCAAAGCTTAGCAACGAAAGATAAGAGACAAGCTACCTAGACAAGGGAGACCTAGTGGAAAACTTTAAAAGACAAACGTGTTATGCCTAAGATAAATGAAATCGAGATACGTTCTATCAATATGCTTCACATTGCTCCAGGTGAGCAAAATGTCATACCAGATATGTTTCTTACAGTATTGAATAGATTGAAATATTACTCAGATGCAAGGTCACAATTTGGTGTTGCAATTTGGTTAACTGATATAATTGAAAATCATTTAGTCGTTGACGAAAAGTGCGAAGGTATTGTAGCAATTGGTTATAAAGTAGAGGTAGAATTTTATAAAAATGCTGGTAATGATATTTTCAAAAAAAAGAAATTTTGGTTTGAAATTGTTTATAATTGTATGTTAGCCATTGCCGAAAAATTTTCTATTGAAAAAAAATGCATAGAAGAAACACGTCAATATTGCTTGGGCTTAAATCTTGAAAATAAGTTCTATTTTCAAAACAAAATTCTTCCTAATAAAACAAAAGAATTTTATATAGCTGTCTGGGAAGAATATGATATAGGCAAATACGAATCTTACTTAGTACTTTTTGATAAAGATAAAAAAGAACTTAGGAGGGTATTAATTTATAAAGAATCTTTCAAGTTTTTTTATGTTAATAAATTAAAATGGATTACAGACTCTATTTTTATGTATAAATTTAATATACCCAAGAAAGAATTCTTATATAACATTGATACAGTTCTGAATAATAAGATTCCATCTTTGCCAGATAAGATGTACAAATTGTTTAAATAGGAAATAGAACTTCAATGAAAATTGGACTACATCCATTGGCTATTGTTTAAATGACATCATCGCTTAGAACTTGCTAATGAACCTACAAAAAGATGTTAAATAGTCAGGAAATTTTATAGATAGGGAGTGGATTTGCTCAAATAGTTTTTAATTTAAATGATGTTTCAAAAAAAAATTAGATATTAAACTCGTAATGAAAGAAATTATTAATGAATTAAGTAAATTAACGAAAGACAAAAACTCCATGTTAGAAATAGCTACCATTTCTAGAGAAATAAGAAATGAAAAACATCTAACACCAAATAAAAAAATAAAAGATATTAGGCTTTTTTTTAATTATCAAATACCAAAATCATTATGGTATTTAAATCGATATGCGGATATCGTCTTATATTATCTGCAACAAGAAAATTTTAAGTGTCCAGATTATGATCACATCTATATTAGCATAGCAGATACTGAAAAAGAAGCTCTTGAAAATATAAACTTTAGTGAAACTTGGTACTCTTTTAGTATAGCTATTTTGCCAGAGAACTTATTTTTTAAAAGTGACCATGTTGCTAAAGAAAATTTGATTTTGAATGCAATCGAGACAGGGCTGTAT
>JANMGS010000740.1:0-3221 GCA_031374745.1 Ferruginibacter sp.
GTCCCGCTTTCATTTCTTCTTCTGTTAGTTCGCCTTGATCAAAATATTTTTCCATAAGGCTTTCGTCGTTTGAGGCAATGGCTTCTATCAATTCCCTGTGCAATTGTTCTGCTTTTTCTTTTTCATTTTCGGGTATTTTAAATTTTTCCGGCTTGCCACCTTCAGCCCCAAATTTGTACAACACCATATTGAGTACATCAATAATACTATTAAAACCGAATCCCGTTTTCACTGGATATTGAACGACCACTACATTTCCAGTGAAAACAGGATTCGGTTTTAATAGTATCATTGATGTCCTCAATATGCTGATGTACAAATTTGGAGCTGAAGGTGGCAAGCCGGAAAAATTTAAAATCCCCGATAGTGAAAAAGAAAAAGCAGAACAATTGCACAGAGAATTGATAGAAGCCATTGCCTCAAACGACGAAAGCCTTATGGAAAAATATTTTGACCAAGGCGAACTTACAGAAGAAGAAATGAAAGCAGGACTTCATTCATCGATGATAAAGCACGATATTTTTCCATTGTTTTGCGCATCTGCAGAAAAGAATATGGGTGTAGGCCGCATCATGAGCTTTATAGATTATGTATGCCCGGCTGCTTATGAAATGCCCGCACAAAAAACAAAAGCAGGAAGCGAATTACCTTGCGATGCAAAAGGCCCAGCGTGTATTTTTACTTTAAAGACAATCATAGAACCGCATATTGGTGAGTTGAGTGTTTTTAAAGTGTATAGTGGAACCATAAAAATTGGTAGCGAATTAATAAATGAAAATACGGGGATTACAGAAAAAATAAACCAGTTGTTTATTTTGGAAGGTCATAACAGAGTGCCTGTACAGGAATTGGTGGCTGGTGATATAGGTGCCACTTTAAAACTACGATCTACTCATGTAAACAACACGCTGCACGAAAAAGGAACCAACTTAGAGCTCCATCCAATCATTTTTCCTAAACCAAATTTAACCATTGCAGTGGCTGTTGTAAATAAGGGTGATGAAGAAAAACTATCACAGGCATTGCACACATTGCAAGAAGAAGATGCCAGCATGTATTTTGAAGTATCGCATGAAACAAAACAAATATTAATGCATTGCCAAGGAGAGCTTCACCTCAAAGTGTTGCAATGGAAAATAGAACATATACACAAACTAGCAGTTAAATTTGAAAAACCTAAAATTGCTTACAGGGAAACCATCAGCAGTAGTGCCGAATCTAGTTATCGCCATAAAAAGCAGAGTGGGGGTGCAGGGCAGTTTGCAGAAGTATACTTGCGCATAGAACCATGGTATGAGGACATGCCTAATCCGGATGGATTGAACCTTCGCAATAAAGAAGAAATAGATTTGGACTGGGGAGGAAAATTGGTTTTCTGCAATTGCATTGTGGGCGGTACAATAGATAACCGTTTTCTTCCTTCTATTTTAAAAGGTGTGCTAGAGAAAATGCAAAACGGGCCGCTCACTGGATGTTATGCAAGGGATATACGGGTGAGTGTGTACGATGGTAAAATGCATGATGTGGACAGCAATGATATTTCGTTTAAAATTGCGGGACTCCACGCATTTCGCCAAGCATTTTTAGGAGCCAATCCTCAATTGCTAGAACCCATTTATACAGTAGAAGTATATTGCTTAGATGAAATGGTGGGTACCGTAATTGGCGATTTGCAAACCAGGATGGGCGTGGTGCAAGGCATGGAAGCAGAAGGACATTTTGAAAAAATAACGGCCAAAGTACCATTGGCTCAAATGCACCAGTTTTCTTCATCGCTTCGAAGTTTAACACAAGGGCGTGCAAGATTTAATATGCATTTTGACTCCTATGCGCCCGTGGCGTATGATGTGCAGCGTAAACTAATGGAGGCTTACAGCAGGCACGAAGTGTTGCAGGATTGATAGGAAAGGAAAAATATTTTAAAAATAACAAGAATTAAATTTTTCGAACCAATATTTTATTTGTTTTTAAGCTTTTTTTATCGATTATCTGGCAGAAATAATGATTTTATAATTGAAGCCAAGCATGATTCTAAATTAAGGCTACAGCTTTTACTTTTAATAGCAGATGTGAAGCCCTGCAAACTTTGGAACGGTGTCAATCACATTTTTACATAAGTTGGTCATCCTGTAGATTCGAGAGTAGCTAAAAAGAGAAAGGGAAGACTATATTTATTTATATTTGGTCTTGGTATGCCTAATGCCCATATGCGTTTTAATCTTACATGATAAAGCGGCGATCGTTAATGAATCTTTTAAATGTAACTGCCTCAAACAATTACAAATTTTAGTATTTGAAAATGACATATTTAGCTACCAAAAATCTCCTTGTTAAAATCTTGCTTTAAAAATCTAATTTCCCCTTATCTTTGCGCCCTAAAACTTACAGATTTGGCTACAAAGTTTTCTAAAGAAACCTACCTTTATTGGTACGAACTGATGTTATTGATGCGTCGTTTTGAAGAGAAAACGGGGCAATTGTACGGAATGCAAAAAATAAGGGGCTTTTGTCACTTATACATTGGGCAAGAAGCAATTGCTGCTGGTTGTATGACAGCAACTACTCCAAATGATAAGTTTATAACGGCTTACCGTAACCACGCTTTGGCTATTGCAAAAGGTGTAAGTGCAAAAAGCTGTATGGCCGAATTATATGGCAAAGCAACCGGTTGTAGCAAAGGAAAAGGTGGTAGTATGCACTTATTTGGTGTAGAACAAGGCTTTTTTGGTGGGCATGGAATAGTAGGAGCACAAATAGGAACGGGAGCAGGTATTGCATTTGCAGAAAGATACTTGGGTACAAAAAATGTAGTGCTTTGTTTTTTTGGAGATGGTGCCGCCAGGCAAGGTATGTTGCATGAAACATTCAATATGGCCATGTTATGGGATTTGCCAGTGGTGTTTATTTGCGAAAATAACCATTATGCCATGGGTACTTCGGTGGCTCGTACCAGCAAAACTTTGGATATTTACAAAATGGCAGATGCATATGAAATGCCTGCAGATACGGTAGATGGCATGAGTCCAGAAGATGTGCACAATGCCATATTGCGTGCGGTAAACCGGGCAAGAGAAAAAGGCGGACCAACTTTACTTGAAATAAAAACATATAGGTACAAAGGGCATAGCATGAGTGATCCTTCTAAATACAGAACCAAAGAAGAATTGGAAGAGTACAAGGAAAAAGATCCTATAGATCATGTATTGAAAGTATTGAAAACA
>JANMGS010000780.1:0-5532 GCA_031374745.1 Ferruginibacter sp.
ATTGATGAAGCTTCTGATGGAGAAGAAGGACTAAAGAAATTTGCCCAAACAAATTATTGTGTGGTTTTATGCGATATTAAAATGCCGAAGTTAGATGGTATTGAATTTTTAGAAAAGGCAAAAGAAATAAATGGCGATGTGCCCATCATAATGATTAGTGGACACGGTAATATAGATACTGCGGTAGAAGCAGTAAAAAAAGGAGCTTACGACTATATAAGCAAGCCTCCAGATTTAAACCGATTGCTTATTACCATTCGCAATGCCATAGACAGAACCAACCTTACTACCGAAACCAAAGTATTAAAACGGAAAGTAAACAAAACAATAGAAATGGTAGGGGAAAGTGCGCCTATCATAAAAATAAAAAATACAATAGAAAAAGTAGCCCCCACAGATGCTCGGGTGCTTATTACTGGAGAAAATGGGGTGGGAAAGGAGCTGGTAGCTCGTTGGATACACGAAAAAAGCAATAGGAATACTGGCCCAATGGTAGAAGTAAATTGTGCAGCCATACCCAGCGAACTTATAGAGAGCGAATTGTTTGGTCATGAAAAAGGTTCTTTTACATCAGCCATTAAACAACGTATTGGAAAATTTGAACAAGCCAATGGCGGCACTTTATTTTTAGATGAAATAGGTGATATGAGCCTGAGCGCTCAAGCAAAAGTTTTGAGGGCTTTGCAAGAAGGAAAAATCACCAGGGTAGGTGCCGAAAAAGATATAAGTGTAGATGTAAGGGTAGTAGCAGCGACCAACAAAGATTTACTAAAGGAAGTTACAGAAAAAAATTTTAGGCTTGACTTGTATCATCGGTTAGGTGTAATCATCATTCATGTGCCTTCATTGAATGAAAGAAAAGAGGATGTACCACAATTAGCCGCTCACTTTACTAAACTTATTGCAGCCGAATATGGCCAACCTGCAAAGGAAATTGAAAAAGCAGCCCTGGAAGCATTAAAGAACAACAACTGGGGTGGCAATATACGGGAGCTGCGTAATGTCGTAGAAAGGTTAATTATTATGAGTGGGAAAAGCATAACGCTTGAAGATGTAAAGAATTATGTGTAGACCTGTATTTATATTTTGTTAAAACTGTTCATATCTAACCTGCAAATATTACTTTTGGCAATATTAAAAATTAACTTATGAGTATTGGATGGATTGTTTTTATACTTGGAACCATTGGTTGGCATATTGGAATGTACGGCATGTTTAAAAAAGCGGGCATAGAACCATGGAAAGCGTTGGTACCTTTTTTTAATACCTGGTGTATGGTAGAAAAAATGGAATTGAAAAAATGGTGGTTTTTTGTTCAATTTATTCCTATTGTGGGTGCATTTATCAGCATTTGGATTTGCATAAAATTTGTAGAACATTTTGGTAGATTTGGTACCCTGCAACACGCTGCTGCTGTTTTTCTCCCGTTTATTTATTTCCCCTATTTAGCTTACAGCAACGGAGAAAGATTTGCTGGTAAAAAAGTAGTAGACAATTATAAAAAATCGGCAGCAAGAGAATGGATAGACGCTGCGGCTTTTGCTGTAGTGGCAGCAACAATCATACGCACATTTGTTTTTGAAGCCTACACCATTCCCACACCTTCTATGGAGAAAACCTTATTGGTGAATGACTTTTTGTTTGTAAGCAAATTCAGTTATGGACCTAGAATTCCCAATACGCCGATAGCAATGCCGTTTGTGCATCATACCATGCCATTTGTACCAGTAAAATCTTATTCGGAAGCAATACATATCCCTTACACTAGATGGTTTGCAAGCCCCGTAAAAAGAAACGATGTAGTGGTATTTAATTTTCCGGTAAATGATACGTTGATAAACGACCCAATTGTTAATGGACAGCAACAATTTGGAAGTCAAACAACTTATTACGAAGCAGTAAGAGTGTTTGGCAGTAGAGATGAGGTTTGGAATAGATACGGTTCAGAAATAATTACAAGACCTGTAGATAAGAGAGAGAATTTTATAAAAAGATGTGTTGCCGTTGGTGGAGATGTTTTGCAAGTAGAAAATGGTAAAGTCGTTGTAAACGGACAAGCTTCACCTTTATTTCCAGAATCGCAGCGATATTACATCATTTCTACACCTGCAAATACTTTTTTAGATAAAGAAAAATTGAAGGAATTCGACATTAATGTAAGAGAAGACCAAGGGGATGTTAAACAAATTGATCAACAAAATTGGAAAGTTAACATTACTAATAAAGAAAAATCTACTTTAAAGTTACCGCAAGGTTATGCCGTATCTGATTATGTTATGCAACCAGATAATGGCCTTTTTCCTTACTACGGTTCAGATACTACACATCGTTGGTCCGCAGACAATTTTGGTCCAATTACCATTCCACAAAAAGGAAGCACCATACAACTTACGCCCGACAATTTGATACGCTACCAACGTTGCATTGAAGTTTATGAAGGCAATAAAGTAGAAAATGTGGCGGGTAAAGTATCAATCAATGGTGTTGCTGCAACTTCCTATACCTTTAAAATGAATTATTATTGGATGATGGGAGATAACCGTCACAATTCGTTGGATAGCCGGTATTGGGGCTTTGTGCCAGAAGATCATGTGGTGGGTAAAGCATCCCTTATTTGGTTTAGTTGGGAAGGTGGCCCAAGGTGGAAAAGATTATTTAATGGAATAAAATAAAATAGTGATACAATAGAATAATAACTTAACTTCACTCTCCAAAAAATCCTCTCAATTTAAAAGTTGAGAGGATTTTTTATCTCTATTATAAAATTTAAGATGAATATTTTCTAGGAATGGATATGATGATCTGGAATTGAAAATCTGAAAGACTAAATAAATACAAAGTATGAAGCAAGAACATAGTTTTAATTTTGAAGTGTTTGATGATATAAGTGAACTAAATAAGGAAGATGCCGCTTTATTGGAAGAAGCAAGAAAAACTACGCAAAAAGCGTACGCTCCTTATAGTAATTTTTTGGTAGGGGCCGTTGCCATTTTTAACAATGGACAAAAGGTATATGGTACCAATCAAGAAAATGCCTCTTACCCCGTGGGTATATGTGCAGAAAGGGTTTTATTGGCATCTGCTAGTATGATACAAACCGATGAACCCATAAAAACGATGGCCATAAGTTACAATAACCTTGCTGGTAATGGCGAGAGCAATAAACCCATTTCTCCTTGTGGTATGTGTAGGCAAAGCCTTACGGAATACGAAGAACGAACAAAACAACCCATGCGGCTAATTATGTCTGGGATGGAAGGAAAAGTAATGGTAATTGAAAGTGCATCACAATTGCTTCCCTTTTCTTTTGGTAGCGAAAGTATGAAGTAGAAATATAGACTTTAGATTTACGACAAATACGATAACAACAAGAATAAAATCTTGTGTTTAATATCTCCAATCTAATATCTATCAACCTATCTTAGAGCCATTCATTGTTGCTCTTTCTGCTTGCAACAGCACTACATTATTGTCTTCATTGTAAACGCCCAATACAAGGCATTCGCTCATAAAATCGGCTATTTGTTTTGGAGGAAAATTTACTACTGCTATTATTTGTTTTCCTATTAAAGTTTCTTTTGAATATAAAGCAGTTATTTGTGCAGATGAATTTTTGATTCCTTCGGCCCCAAAATCAATCTTAAGTTTGTAGGCAGGTTTTCTAGCTTTTGCAAAATCGCTAACTTCTAGTATTGTTCCAATGCGAATGTCCACTTTTTCAAAGTCATCCCATGTAATCATAAGCTTTCTATTTTTATTACTGCTTCTAAATTAATTGCACCAAAAATATGAGGGAACATTTCATTTACAGACGGCGCAAGTTCATATTTTAGCTCAGCGGTAAGTTTACTTTCGTCTATATGCAATAAGAGCAGATTCTTTTGTCCTTTGTAATACCTATCCAAAACCCCTTGTACTTGAGGGGCTGTGCTATTGTGTATAAATCCTTCTTTTTGCAAGGAGGGTGTTTCGTAAAAACCATTTGAAATGGCTTTTTCCCAATCGGACTTGGTTGTTACGTGGTATATCATTTTACTATCATTGTTATAATTGAGCGTATCTCGTCTATTTTGTATTGTTGTGTTTCTGTATCAAAGCATTTTACCAATTCCGATAAAAGCATCACAATAATTGATTTGTTATCCAATGGTTTAAAGAATGCAGCAGCAGGGGGTAGCCCTATCTTTTTGAAATAATTTTCTACATCTTTGTGTGAATACATTTGCCCATTGATGGGATCTATATAAAATTTAATTTTTTCTGATGCATGACCAGTTGGATTTAATACACTATGATGCTCGTCAAAATAACCCAACATAAACTGGTTGGGAATATTTACTGCATATACAGGCACATCCAACAAGCCACAAAGAATTAAAAACATGGTACCATTGCCAAATGCATTTCCTTTATGTGTTTCCAGCGTTTTGTTTAATAAAAAGCCATCTATATTTTCATAAGAAAGTTCAATGCCCTGTTGCTTGTAATAATTGTAAATAATGCTGCCCAATACATTTACCTGCTCCATTGGAGTTAAATAACTATTTAATTCCAGCCAAATATTTCTACGAAGTTTTTCTATTTCTTTAAAAATAATGGTTGTATCCATTGTAGGATAAACGTATTTGGAAACTAGCATGGCTCCAGCAAATAAATCTGGATATTCACTGTTCCACTTTTCAAATTCATTTTTTAAATCTTTAAATTGAAGTTGATGAATGAGCAATTCAATTTTTTCCTGTAACTCTGTGTTGTGGGTGTTTTCCCAATAATGCTCTAGGTTGGGTATAATGTCTTTTCCGAACGAAATGATTTTATTGGTTACCGTTTCGTGTACCACTTCATCTGGATCGTCTATCAATTTTAACAGCGCTTGTATTTCCTTATTTTCCTGCATGTAGTATATCTTCTTTTAGCTCGGCTTCAAAAGACAAATTTCTCGAAAGTATTTTATCAAAAGCCGTTTTTTCTTCATTATTTTTAAAAGCTCTTTTTGGGATAATGATGGCTTGCATGGCATTTACAAATAGAAAATAATAGTCTGGGGATTCATTTTTTTTAATGATGGCTATCCATTCATACTTAACATCTACTGCGGTAGTTTTTATGTTTAAACCTGTATCAGATGCCGATAAGAAAGTTTCTTCAAATAAGGAGTTGTTATCAATATCTTCTGTTATTTCTTCAATTTGCTTATCAATATTTGCTTTAGATCCAAATAGTGGAATAAACGAAGTGGCAAACATTAAAAGTATGATAATGATTGTAGTGTTGTTGATATATGTAAAGCCGCCAGCAAAATAATATACCAATAAAAAAACTAAAACAAAACCTGTTTGCTTTAATATATTTTTAATGCGTTGCTTTTTTCTATCGGACGCACCCCACATAACAAAAGTGTAAAAACTTCCATAGTCTTCTTTTGTAACGGTATAATGCAATGATATCATTTACTTTTTCTTAGCAGCCGCTTTTTTAGGAGCAGCCTTCTTTACCGCTGTTTTTTTTGCAGCCGTTTTCCTTGCAGTCGTT
>JANMGS010000875.1:0-6884 GCA_031374745.1 Ferruginibacter sp.
CGGGCCCTAGGCCAAAATGGATTAATGATTGTAAGAAAGTTTTTTGGTGTTATTTTGCTGGCAATTGCCGTAAAGATTTTTGGGACTAATATTGTGAAATTTGGGAAGGGGTGAGGGATGAGTGATGAATTATGAGTGATGAGTGGTGAGTGGTGAACTAGGAGTGATGAGTTGTGAGTTGTCGATGGTCGGTTGTCATTTGCCGGTTGTAAGTTATATGGCCTCGTAGTACAATGGATAGTATTCGAGTTTCCGAAGCTCTAGATCCAAGTTCGATTCTTGGCGAGGCCACAAAAAGAAATAAGTATTTGATTTATGCCAACATGCTTATTTCAAATTAAAAGAATTTGCAAGGTCTTGAAGCTCCAACAAATTGGTGACTTTAAGTTTTGTAAATATCCTACCCTTATGCGTTCCTACAGTAGAAATGCCCAGCTTAAGATCTGCTGCTATAACGCTGATTGTTTTACCATTGAGCAACATAGATACAATTTCAAACTCACGTGCAGAAAGCGAATTGAATGGGTTGCTTTCCGCCGAGTTACTGTTTCCCTCGGCTAAAACGAACAACATTTCTTCACTTATATATTTTTTACCACTTAGCACAAGGTCAATTGCTTTCTTCACTTCATCCATTGGAGCTTCTTTACTAATAAACCCTTTTGCTCCAGCTTTAATATAACGAAGCGCATATATATTTTCGGAGTTCATGGAAAATACCAATACCTTAAGAGAAGGATAATTTATTTTAAAATGTTCCATAAGCGCAAAAGAATCCGTGTTGGGCATTTGCACATCTAGCATTACAAAATCATATTGATTATTTTTCACCAACTCAAGGGCAGTTTCGCCATCCTTAGCTTCATGAATTTCTGAATCAGGGTATATATTTGTAATCAAAAGTTTAATACCAGAACGTACAACCACATGGTCGTCAATTAGCAGAAATTTTTGCATGTTTGTTTAATTATTATAAATTTATCGTATGAATAAATCTATTTAGAAGTCAAATTTAACAAAAAAAAGTTACTGTAAGTTCAATAAACGTAAAATATTGAATTTATAAATTAGGGATGATGCTTATAACTTTTTTTAAACGAATACTATTTCATTTGACTTTAATGTGCGATATTTTAATTTGCATTTCTAAAAAAGCCAAATAGTCTGTACCTTCATAGCTATACAATTACTTTAAGCTTGCCATTAAAAAATATGATAACAGCCAATAACAAGGATCTGGCACATTTCTTCGAAAGGATATCAGATGCATTCTTTGCGTTGGATAATGACTGGAATTACACTTACCTGAATAAAGCAGCATTGGCACTTCATAATATAGAAGCAGATGCATTGTTGGGAAAAAATATTTGGGAAATAAATCCTGCGTTAGTGAATGGAGATTTTTATAAAGCACTCTATAATGCAAAGGAAACACAACAATCACAGCGGAAAGAATTTTACGATGCCATAAATAAAAAATGGTACGATGATTTGATTTATCCCGATTTAGACGGTATTTCTGTTTACTATCATGATATTACGGAAAGAAAAAATACCATAGAACAATTAAAAGTTTCGGAAGAAGCATTAAGATTATCTACAGAATTATATCGGCTGGTTGCCAAAGCTACCAACGATGCCATTTGGGATTGGGATATTAAGAATGATATTTTAAAAGGCAACGAAGCATTTTGTTCTCTTTTTGATGCGCCCCCAAATAGTGTATTTAATTATAATTCCTTTATAGAAAAAATTCATGATGATGATAAGTTAAGATTGAAAGAGAATTTTGATAAGGCGATTAAAGAGGGGCAAATTTTGCTTACGGAAGAGTTTAGGTTTAAACAAACAAGCGGGAAATTTAGAGTAGTAAATGACAGGGCTTACATACTTTATAACGGCGACAAGCAAGCTTACAGGATGCTGGGAGCCATGCGTGACGTAACTCAAATAAAAGAAACTGAACAAAAACTCATCTTAGAAAAAGAATTATCAGATTCTGTAATCAATAGTTTACCAGGTGTTTTCTATTTATTTAATAAAGAAGGGCAATTTATAAGGTGGAATAAGAATTTAGAAACGGTAACTGGGTATGCTGCCCCAGAGATTTTAAAAATGCACCCCTTGGCTTTATTTACAGATGAAGAAAAAGAAACGATAGCACAAAAAATCGAAAACGTTTTTAAAGAGGGGGTAGCATTTGTAGAAGCTTTTTTTCTTACAAAAGCCAAACAAAAAATTCCCTTTTATTTTACAGGCATGCGTATACTTTATGATAATGAAGTGTGTATCCTTGGAGTTGGAATAGATGTTTCCCAAAAGAAAGCTGTAGAAGAAGCCCTAAAGATATCGGAAGAAAAGTACAGGTTGCTATTTGATGAAAACCCTTTGCCTATGTGGATATTAGACACAGTTGAAAATAGGTTTTTACAAACGAATAATGCGGCAATTAATACATACGGATATAGCAAATCGGAATTTTTAGCAATGCCAATTACTGCATTACATCCAGAAAATAACACTGGTTATATTGAATGGGGTAAGAAATCAGACAGGGAAAACCTGCATAGTGAAATGAATTGGGAACACAAGAAAAAAGATGGTACCACTATCAAAGTAAATATTTTATATAACGAAATAGTTTATGAAGGAAAAACGGCTGTTTTAGCTATGGCAAATGACATTACTGCTCGGTTAGAAGCAGAAGAAAGCCTTCAAAAATCTCACAGCGCATTTAGAGAACTCGCATCACATTTAGAAACAATAAGAGAGAGTGAAAGAACCCGTATTGCAAGGGAGATACATGACGAGCTTGGGCAACAGCTCACTGGCTTGAAAATGGATATTTCATGGATAAATAAAAAAGTAAAATCGGAGGATGAGGCTGTGCAAAATAAAATGAAGGATATTATTCAGTTAATAGACAATACTGTTATAACGGTGAGGCGCATTGCAACCCAGCTAAGACCAGATATATTAGACGATTTAGGCCTTATTTCTGCCATGGATTGGCAAAGTGAAGATTTTCAAAAAAGGCATGAAATAAAATCTACCTTCACTTCTAATGTAAGTCATGTAATACTTACTTCAGATATATCAACAAATATTTTCAGAATATTTCAGGAAAGCCTTACCAATATATCCAGACACGCTAAAGCAACAGAAGTTGTAACAACTTTGAATGTAGAAAATGATAAATTGACCTTGACTATAAAAGACAATGGAATAGGTATAAATGAAAATGACATCATAAACAAAAAAACCCTTGGAATTCTTGGGATGAAAGAAAGGGCATTATTAATAAAAGGGAAGTATGACATTTATAATAATATAGACAAAGGAACTTCCGTTATTATTTCTGTACCTTTATCTAATACATCTATCATTTAACAAAAGCATATATGATAAGAATACTAGTTGCAGATGATCATGTTGTAGTGAGAAGAGGGCTAAAGATGATTTTATTAGAAGGTTTTCCAGGCGCCGCTATTGAAGATGTAGGCGATGCAGAAGATTTAGTAAAACAAGTAATTAAATCCGATTGGGATGTAGTCATTAGCGATTTAAACATGCCAGGCAGAAGCGGTTTGGATGCATTGGTACAAATAAAACAAATAAAACCTACCCTACCGGTTCTCATTTTAAGCATACATCCAGAAGATCAATATGCCATAAGGGTACTCAAAGCGGGTGCCTCTGGTTATTTAAGTAAAGACATGGCACCCGACGAATTGGTAAATGCAGTGCAAAAAGTGATGCTTGGCAAAAAATATATTTCTGCTGCCGTTGCCGAAAAACTTACAGCATCTTTTGATGAAGACCAAAATAAAATGTTGCACGAAAACTTATCTGACAGGGAATTTGATGTATTAAAAATGCTTGCAAAAGGCAAATCTGTTTCAGAAATTGCTGATTTACTATTTTTAAGCGTAACTACAGTAAGCACATATAGAGCACGCATTATTTCTAAAATGAACCTTAAAAACAATGCGGAAATTACCTTGTATGCGATAGAGCATAAACTCATATAGTAAAAACCATTCGTAATTTTACTAATTAATACGGAGATTTTTACTACATTGGCATAGGTTTCATATCTTTAAGTTTGCCAAAAAATATTATTTTCTGAACCAAGCTAACAAAATAAAAATACTTTTAGTTGATGATGCTGTATTAATAACCAAGCGTTTAACAGAGACAATAGGAGAAATTGAGGAAGTGTCTGATATTTTTGTAGCGCATGATTACGGTAGTGCATTACAATATATCGAGCGTAAAAACCCTGATATGATTCTGTTAGATATACATTTACCAGACAAAAGTGGGTTAGAATTGCTCGAATTGGTTAGAAGAGATTTTGAGCATATTATAGTTTTGATGGTAACAAACAAGGCATCTCAATATTACAGAGACCTATGTTTACAAATTGGCTGCCATCATTTTATTGATAAATCAAAAGAATTTGAAACAATTCCAGCTATTATAAAATCTTACTGCTAAATATCACAGGTAAATTCGATCTATTGCTGGTCTAAATTTTTCCATTATTACTTTTCTTTTTAGTTTAAGAGTAGGCGTAAGCTCCCCACTTTCTATAGTCCACTCATCTGGCAATAATTCAAATTTCTTTATTTGCTCTACATGGTTAAAGAATTTATTGAAAGATTCAATTAGCTCTTTGTATAACCCTCTTACTTTTGGGTTATGCACAGCATCTTCATTGGTTGTAAAAGGTATGTCTTGAGAGCGCATCCACTCTTTTAAATTTGGTAAAGACGGAACAATCAATGCACCCACAAATTTTTCTTCTGCACCTATGATCATTATCTGTTCCACAAAAGGAGATTCCTTCATTTTATTTTCTATTGGCTGTGGTGCCACATATTTTCCGCCACTTGTTTTAAAAAGTTCTTTTTTACGGTCAGTAATTTTTAAATACTTACCATCTTCAAATACGCCTATATCGCCGGTATGTAACCAACCATCAACAACTGTTTCGGCAGTGAGCCCTGGCTGCTTATAATACCCTTGCATAACGCTAGGCCCTTTTACACAAATTTCACCATCCTCCAGCAATTTCACCTCTTGCCCATCTAATACAACTCCTACGGTTCCAAACTTCGTCCCTCCTTTTTTCCTACAATTAATACTTATTATTGGGCTATTCTCTGTAGGTCCATATCCTTCATAAATTGGAATATTTGCAGCGTTAAAAATTCTAATTAACCTTACTTGGCAAGCTGCTCCGCCCGTTATTATACAATCAATATTTCCACCCAGCGCCTCTCTCCACTTAGAAAAAATGAGTTTATTTGCCAATGCCAACTGTATATTATAGCTTATACCACCACTTTTTATATTGTCATATTTAGTAGCAAGATCAACTGCCCAGTAAAATAATGTCTTCTTTAAGCCAGTAAGTTCGGCTCCTTTGGCCATTATTTTTTCATATACTTTTTCCAACAACCTTGGCACTGTGCAAAATATGGTTGGCTTTACCTCTTTTAAGTTTTCGCCAATCAATTCCATACTTTCTGCAAAATAAATAGAAAATCCACTGCTCATAAAAATGTAAGATGCAATGCGCTCGTAAATATGATTGAGCGGTAAAAAACTCAACGACCTTCCATTTACATCTACTGTAAAAGGAAAACTATTCTTACCATTTACTACATTGCTCACTAAATTATAATGGCTTAGCATTACCCCTTTGGGGAAACCTGTTGTACCAGATGTGTAAATTATGGTTGCGCAATGGTGGGTATTGATATTCGCTTTTACTAATTCCAAATTTTTCAAATCTTCATCGGTTACCCCTTCCAAAATGCTTTTCCAAAATTTAGTCCCTTCCTTTTCATCAAAATTAATAAGCCCTTTTAATGACGGCACTTTGCCAGTAATATCTATTACTTTTTGAAGGATTTCATCTCCTCCTGCAAAAGCAAGTTTTATCTCTGCATCGTTAAAAATATATTCCAATTCGTTCACGTTGGTGGTGGGATAAATGGGGCACAATATGGCACCTATTTGTTGGCAAGCCAGATCTAATATGAGCCACTCAGGTCTATTTCTAGATATAAGCGCTACTTTATCTTGCTTTTCCACTGTCATATCATTGCCACTGATGCCCATTTTTAATAAACCTGCGCTTAGTTTATTCACTAGGCCTACAACTTCTTGGGTGCTTAGAGGCTGCCATTTATCATTAATTTTGGCAGCAAACATGTCGGCTTTAGGAAACTGTGCAAGCTGGTAATATAAAAAATCGAATACTCTGGTCTGTTCGTTCATGGGTTTAATTTAATCGTTGGGTTTAGATAGTACCCAATTAAATACTAGTTTAATTTAATGTACAATCTAGTTTCGTTTAGCAAATCTAAGGTATAAAAAAAAAGCCATCCTTTGTCAGATGGCTTCAAAAAATAAATGCTTTAATTTTTTATATGCTGGTTTTCCCTTTTTCTTTTAACAAACCATTCCACACCTTTTTTCCTTGTAATTTTCTTACCAAATACATGAGACCTACAAAAATGAAAAAGAATGGACCCGCAAAGCCGAGAATACCAATCCATCTGCCGCCATAAAATTGCTCCATGGGTCTTTTCAATCTTTCTGCAATAATGTACATACTTGGTACCATTATCAGGGTAAGAAAAAATGCAAATATTAATCCAAAAATAATTGTCCAACTTAGTGGTCCCCAAAAAACCACACTATCGCCCCCAAAGAAAATATGCGGATTGAGGTTTTGGAATAGCGTAACAAAATTTATATTAAAACCTACAGCCAAGGGCAATAAACCCAACATAGTTGCCAATGCAGTAAGCAAAACGGGAATGATACGAATCTTACCTCCTTGGATAGCCGCCTCCCGCATGCGCATA
>JANMGS010000881.1:0-6115 GCA_031374745.1 Ferruginibacter sp.
CGACACTATGTTCCTACTACGAAAGTGGAACTGGGATGGTAAATGGCACATGCGAGATAAATTCTAGCGAAGCTTGTGTTTGCAAAGGACCAAATTCAAGTGTTGTATGGGCGGCTTGCAATACCGAAGAAGGTGTTTAATTTAAAGGGTTTCATAGCCATTTATTTTTAACATTAATTAATCAGATTCCTACCTAAATAATAATTTGGGTAGGAATTTTAAATCATCAGTTTATGAATAAACTGTTTTTTATTTTTATTTTCAATTTTTTCAGTGTTGATATTTATTGCCAATTAAAGTTTAACTTAAGAGTGGAAAGTAAAATCAATTTGAATGGTCAAAAAATTTATTTAGAAATATATAATTACGAGTATGGGAAAATGACTTCGACACAGGATTCAGCTACTTTTGAAAAAAACTGGATTCAATTTAGTGGGATTTTAACAAGCCCTTGTGAAGACGCATTACTTCACTTAAAAAACTTTGATAACCGAATGTATTTTGTTTTGGATTCAGGCTTCAACTATATAAAAATACTACCCCTTACAAAAAAATCTTTATGGAAACGAAATAACCTTTCAGAACATGTTTTTTTAAATTCAAAATCAAACGACTTAAAAAATAAATTAGATAGTTTAGATAATATTCTTTACCAAAAATTTGGAAATAATCTTTCACTCAGACCCGAGGAAGTATCAACTTATAGGAACTATCAATTAAAACTATTAGAAAATAATATTTCCAATTATTATACATTAAAAAAAATTTACGATTTTTCGAACAAAAAAAATTCTAGCAATGGAACAATTAGGCTTTTAGAGATATTTAATAGGCTTGACAGTAATATCAAAATTTCTAATCTAGGTCTTAAAGTACTCAGTAAACTCAATAATTCCCTAAAACTTAACTATGGGAAAGTAATTCCTAAATTTTCGCTTTTAAATACTAAAGATAAAATATTTACAAATGATTCTTTAGAAAATAAAGTATATCTACTAGCCTTTGGTGCTGTATGGTGTGGTCCGTGTAAAAAAAATATTCCAAGTTTAAAAAAGATTTATTCTAAATACAAGGATAAAGGCTTGGAAATATTATATGTCAATTTAGATGATGATAAAAAAAAGTGGGAATCAATGATAAAAGAATATTCAATGAACTGGATAAATTTATCTACTGATGCCAAGTTTTCTGAAAGTCAAATTACAAAAGATTACGATATAAAATTTTTGCCCTGCTATTTAATAGTTGACAGAGATAAAAAAATAGTTTATAACTCACTGTTTAAATCAGATGATGACTTGTTTATAATGGAAGAAACGATACTAAATGTATCAAAATAGATACAAACCTCCTTTGCCTTCTTTGCCTTCGTTGGTAGCTACCAAAATCGCATTCGCCGAGGCCTGGTCTTTGACCAGCCGACAAAGTATAAGATGCTATAAAAACGAAAAACAAATTACAAATAGGCTTTGGAAACAGGCATTAGTCATACACCTACATTTTTCATAAATAGTAAAAAATTACTTGGTAGGTATTGTATGAAAGATATTGAAAAAATGATACCGCAATTGGAAGAAACTTTTGTGGTAGTAAAATAATTTCTTGGCCAAAGAATAAGGTGATATTCTGTAATAGTACCTTTACAAAAGCTGTTGCACAAAACAATTAAATTTTATTAAGATGAAAAAATTATCAAGAAATGAAATGAAAAATGTTATTGGTGGAATGAACGCACCCGCAGATGGTTTGAGTTCATGTAAGTGCTTACCTGGTGATCCAGACGGCTCATGTTCAACTACTTTAGCAGGAAGTTGCCTGTGTACTTCTACGGGCTCTCCTTCAAGTTATTCTCTTAATGATAGTACTTGTAAGATTGCATCATAAGAGTATTAATTTTTAATCAATGTCATCTTATTTGAAATTCTCTTAAATAAAAACTATAAAATGAATAATTCAAATAAGATGACTTTAAAAAAAATTTCAAGTAATGCTAAAACTTAAGATTTCACTTTCAATATTTTTTACTTTTTGTTTTGTGTTGTCATTTTCTCAAAAACGTAAAATAGTAACAATTGACATAAGAAATAAAGGTGATATTGATACAGTTTTTCTGACTAAAAAGACTGGTAGTCAATATTCCCCCTTTGACACAATTGTAATTCCTATTGGTAATAATTTAATTAAAAGAGATTATAAATTAAATGAAATTAGTTTCTTAATGCTGAAAATTAAACAAAAACCCGGTTTTTATCAATTTATTTTAGACGGAGACTTAAGAATTAATTGCAATGTGGATAGTATTTGGAGCTCAACTATAGTTGGGTCAAAACTTACTGATGACTGGTTTGTTTTTTACAAAAATGTTGTGCAACCAACCAAATTTAAAATTATAAAGTTAAATAGCGATATAAACAAACTAAGTAATCCAATTGATTCTTTGCAAATAGAAAAACTCCTTAATGAACAAACTGCAGTAATTAATGAAAATTATAAAAAAACCAAACTTTATATACAAAAAAATAGAAACTCGTTTGTAAGTTTATTTCTTCTCGAGTCGGGGTATGATAAATTTGGAGTCATACAAAATAATATTTTATTAAACTCTTTAAATATTAAATTACAAAATAATTCACTAGGTAAATTTATAAGAGAAAAGATAAATAAAGATTTACAATTTGTTAAAGGAAATGCAATACCAGACTTTCAAATTAAAGATTTATTAGGAGAAACACTATCCTCAAAAAAAATAATTGGTCAGATTACACTTTTAGACTTTTGGGGGACATGGTGTGGTCCTTGCATTAAATCATTACCTAAATTGAAAGAAACGTATAAAAATTATAAAAGTAGTAATTTAAAATTTATTAGTATAGCAAATGAAAACAATATTAATCCAGATGTATTCTTGCCGTTAATAAAAAAAGAAGAAATTGAATGGAAGATATATGTTCAAAGCTTAAATGATAAATCACTCAACAGCCTATCAACAGTATTAAACATAACTGATTATCCAACTTTTATTTTAATAGGAAAAGACGGAGTAATATTGGAAAGAACCGTTGGAGTTAATGGTATTGATGTAATAAATAGTTTTCTATTGAATTACTATAAATGACCTTTCCCCCTAATGGCGCTGATATGCAGCAGAGCAAAGTGCGGCAAGGTATCTGTGCCAATGTAAAAGAAGTTCAATAAAAATAAAGTAAACCCTTTGCCTTCGTTGGTAGCTAGCAATATCACATTCGCCGAGGCCTGGTCTTTGACCAGCCGACAAAGTATAAGATGCTATAAAAACGAAAAACAAATTACAAATAGGCTTTGCTGGTCAAAGACCAGGCAAAGGCTTGCAAGAGTGGAGAGGATAATTAAAAGTGTCTAATTATTCTTCATCAAATTTTAATACCACAACTAAAAATATTAATGTCCATCTTCCCACACTTTCTCCAACGCAACCAAATGGACTGTGGTCCCTCATGTCTCTACATGATAAGCAAACATTATGGGCGCAACTTTAGCTTAGAAAAACTACGTGAACTTACAGAGATAGGTAAAGAAGGGGTAAACATTTTAGGCATTAGTGATGCTGCAGAAAAAATTGGTTTTCGAACACAAGCATTGCAACTTTCGTTAAACGATTTAAAAACCAATATAAAACTGCCTTGTATTTTACACTGGAGCCAAAACCATTTTGTGGTATTGTATAAAATAAAACAAAATGCATTTTATATTTCTGATCCTGGTAAATCATTATTGAAATATACGGAAGCCGAATTTGTGCAGCAATGGCTAAGCCATAAAAATGGTAATGAAAAAACAGGTATTTCATTAACCCTCGCACCCACACCGCTCTTCTACAACAACCAATACAACGATGATTATACCGAGCAAAAAAGCAAAGGCTTTGGTAGCATTGTTTCGTATTTGCTTCCTTATAAGAAACTAATTGTGCAACTTATGCTTGGCTTATTGCTCGGTAGTTTGTTGCAACTAATTTTACCCTTTCTTACACAAAGTGTTATTGATACTGGTGTAAATACGAGTAATCTACCTTTTGTGTACGTGGTACTATTTGCACAGTTGGCTTTGTTTGCAGGCAGGCTAGGGGTAGATTTTATAAGAGGTTGGATATTGTACCACATAAGCAGCCGTATAAATATTAGCATACTTACCGATTTTTTAATAAAGCTTATGAAGTTGCCCGTAAGCTATTTTGACAGCAAAAAAACCGGCGATATTATGCAGCGTATGAACGACCATAGCCGCATACAAAATTTTCTTACGGGTACATCGCTATCCACACTTTTTTCTTTGTTTAACTTGGTACTATTTTCGGTAGTGCTTGCCATGTACAATACAGGCATATTTGCAGTGTTTGCAGGGGCGTCGATTTTATACATTTTATGGATATTTATTTTTCTTAAAAAGAGAAAACAATTAGACTATAAACAATTTGACATAGCCTCAGCCGAGCAAAGCAAAACAATGGAAATAGTGCAAGGCATGCAAGAAATAAAATTGCATGGTTGCGAAAAACCAAAACGGTGGCAATGGGAGCGCTTGCAGGCACGCACGTTCAGGCTAGGTATGAAAGGGCTTGCGCTAAACCAATGGCAACAAACGGGCGCTTTTTTTATAAACGAAGGCAAGAATATTTTTATTACTTTTTTAGCAGCAAAGGCAGTAATAAACCACGAAGGTGGGATGACTTTAGGAGGAATGCTGGCCGTACAATACATTATTGGTCAGCTAAACGGACCTATAGAACAAATGATAAGCTTTGTGCAAAGTTGGCAATTGGCAAAAATAAGTTTAGATAGGTTAAATGAAATACATGGGCTAACGGATGAAGAACCCTCGGATAAATTATTAAGCCATACACTGCCTACAGATAAAACGATTGAGCTAACAAATGTGTCCTTCACCTACCCGGGCGCAGGCAACGAAGCAGTATTAAAAAATATAGAACTCCTCATACCCAATGGAAAAACTACAGCTATTGTAGGTACGAGTGGAAGTGGTAAAACAACGTTATTAAAATTATTATTAAAATTTTATGCGCCTCAAAAAGGCAATGTAAAAGTAGGTGGAAATGATTTGGAAAACCTTAGCCACAAAACTTGGCGAAAAGCCATAGGTGTAGTAATGCAAGAGAGTTTTATTTTTAATGATAGTATAGCTGCAAACATTGCTGTAGATGGCGAAAGTATTGATACCACAAGGTTAAAGCAAGCTGCCATTACTGCCAATATTTTAGAATTTATAGAAAGTCTTCCACTTGGGTTTAATACAAAAATAGGTGCAGAAGGTGTGGGTGTAAGTGCAGGGCAAAAACAGCGAATACTTATAGCAAGAGCAGTATATAAAAACCCTGAGTATATTTTTTTTGATGAAGCCACCAATAGTTTAGATGCAAACAATGAAACAGTAATTATGAAAAATCTCTCGGAGTTTTTTCATAATAGAACAGTAATTGTAGTAGCACACAGATTAAGTACAGTAAAAAATGCAGATCAAATTGTAGTATTAAACAAAGGAACAATTACCGAAGCTGGCACACACGAGGACTTGATACAGTTGAGAGGAGAATATTTTATGCTTGTGAAGAATCAGTTGGAGCTGGGAGATTGATTATTTATACACATCTTTTCTATGATCTACATCAAAAATAAAAATGGTTAATATTTTGTAATGAATTTCATATACGATACGATATACTCCAACTCTAATTCTGTAAGCACTTTTAAATGCAATCAACTTTTTACAGCCAGTCGGTCTGGGGTTATTTGCCAGATTAACAACTGCTTTTTCAATAGCAGTAAAGTAAGGTTCGGAAATGGAACTTATCTTTTTTTGTGCACTTTTTTTAATTCTAACAGTATATGGCAAGACGATTACTTTTTAGATTTTCTAAGTTTTTCAAAAAAAGCCTTTGCTTCCATACTAGTTTCATCTCTACGTTTCGAAATCATTTTTAAATCTGCAATATCTTCTTTCATGCTTAAATATTCTTTTTCAGGAATAACTGCATATCGCTTTTTTTCTATTATTAAAGTTTGCGCTTTCATAAAAAATAATTTATACAAATATAATATTTATGCCCGAAATAATTAAAACA
>JANMGS010000031.1:0-6895 GCA_031374745.1 Ferruginibacter sp.
GTCGAAAAAAATGTGTTTGTAAGAAGGCATGTATAAAAGTAATTATTTTGAAAAACGTTGTTATAACTTTACGAATATATAAAGTTAGCCAATAAAAAATTTATAAAAATGAATATTGTAATTACGGGAGCAGCAAGGGGAATAGGGAAAGCCATTGCAGAACAATTTGCATCGGATGAGAATACCCTTTTTTTGTGCGCAAGAAATAAAACTACGTTGGAAAATACAGCTACAGCATTAATGCAAGATTATCCAAATTGTATCATACATACAATGGTTTCAGATATTTCCATTAAAGAAAATGCAGATGCTTTTGGGGAGTTTTGTATTGGTTATGGGGTGCCAGATATCCTAATAAACAATGCTGGTGGATTCAAACCTGGTAATATTTTGGAAGAAGCAGATGGCAATTTGGAAGGTATGATATCAAATAATCTCTACAGTGCATATTATATTACCAGAAAGCTCGCTCCTGCAATGAAGACGAAGGGTACAGGACATATTTTTAATATTTGCTCTATTGCTTCATTACAAGCATACGATGGTGGTGGTAGTTATAGTATTAGCAAGTTCGCTATGAATGGCTTCAGTCAAAATCTTCGGCACGAATTAAAGGCTTCTGGTATAAAAGTAACCACTGTTTTTCCAGGAGCAGTTTTTACAGATTCTTGGGCTGGGTTTGATAATAGTACCCATAGAATTATGGAAGCGTCCGATATTGCATCAATGATAGTAGCATGTACCAAGCTTTCTGCAGCTGCGGTGCCAGAGGAACTTGTGATGCGCCCGCAATTGGGCGACCTCTAATTAACAATTCATTCAATTTATTTTATGATGAAAAATTCGATGCTGCCTATTTTGTTCTTTATTTTTGCAAGTGATGATGAACCTGTTTTTTTGTAAGCGAATTGATGCGCATTTTATGAATAAATTTTTTATTAAACTATTTTACTGTTTCTTACTACTGCTGATTTCAATTGTTGGCAACGCACAAATAAAATTTATTGAATCAATTTCTCCAGAAAAAGCTGGCAAAAATGACTATATAACATTAAAACTTACGGTTGAAAATGCATCTAATATTGAGCAAATAAATCCACCTTCTTTAAGCGACTTTACCATATTGGGTGGACCATCTCAGGAATCGGCTGTAAACAATATAAATGGTGTAGTAACGCAAACTTTATCTCTTCTTTATACGCTACAACCAAAGAAAGCGGGCAGTTTTATTATAGGTCCTAGCACCGCTATTATAAATGGCAAAGCGTATAAAAGCAATTCGATAAAAGTTTCTGTAAGTAATAAAGCCTCTTCCAATAATAGCCAGAGCAATCCAATGGCTGGTTTACAATCGCCCTTTGCTGGTATGGATATTTTTGATGAACCAAAACCGCAAGAAAGATATGATGATTATATTTTGCGCAATGGAGAAACCGTGCAAGATAAAGTAAGTAAGAATATGCAATTGAAATTGCAAACCAGTAAATCGTCTTGCTATGTAGGTGAGCCAATACTTGCTACCTATAAACTATACACAAGATTGCAAAGCGAAAGCAATGTTACCAAAAACCCTTCGTTCAATGGATTTTCGGTAGTAGATATGATGCAACAAATAGACCAATCATCTTATAACAAAGAAAAGCTTAATGGACGGGAATACAATGTGTATTTGATTCGCAAGGCACAGCTGTATCCGTTACAGGCAGGCACTATAGAATTAGAAGCTGCAACATTGGATAATAAAGTAACTTTTGTAAAATATGAAAATGGTATAGGTAAAAATGGGACATTGTTTTCAGAAAATGTAAGCCTAAGTAGCAAGCCTAGTAGTGTAAACGTTTTGCCATTACCAGATAAAAATAAGCCCTCCAATTTTAATGGTGCTGTTGGGGATTTTACAATAGAAGCATCGGTAGAAAAGAATAATTTCTCAACAGATGAAACGGGGAAATTGCTTATTACAATTACCGGAAGTGGAAATATGCAATTACTTACTACACCAGAAATAGAGTGGCCCACTTCCTTTGAAGTATTTGAAACGAAGGGTACAGATAATATCAACACGGGCACTATACCATTGAGCGGAAGTAAAATGTTTGAAATACCTTTTGCAGTCTCTAATGTTGGTAAGTACACAATCCCAAAAATTAGTTTTAGTTTTTTTGATCCTACAGCTCGAATATATAAAACAGTTTCTTCTGTTGATATAAATATAAATGTCAGTAAAGGTGTAGGTATGGCAGCAAACAATACTTCCGCAAAAGAAAAAAAAATGCCATTGTCATTGCTTAATCGAATTTTCTCCAATAGATGGCTGGTAGTTCTTTTTCTTGCATGGTTAATACTTACAGTCGTTATTATTTGGATGAGAAAAGAAAAGAAAAAAGACAACAAGATTAATAGTGCAGTTGTTGAAGAAAAAATTATTTCTACAGAAGTAATTCCTGAGCCAATATCTTCTAATAGGAATTATTTAGAAAAGACAGCCGATTGTCTGGCCAGAGAAAACTGTATTGATTTTTATACACTCATCAACGAAGAGATGAAAGGCTTTCTGGAGTCAAAATATTATCTTCCGAAAGAAACTATTAATAGTAAAACCCTAGGTGCAGCATTGGATAAGTCAGGTGTAGATAACAGTCTAATATTACAAACACAAGCATTGTTATCAGATATTGAATGGCAATTGTATACGCCTTTTGAAAGAAATGAGCGATTGAACGAAATGTATGCAAAAGCACAAACGATTATTCAATTACATCATAGACAATATGATTAAAAAATTAGGTATAATACTTCTCCTTAATCTGTAAACTTGTAACCAACGGCTCTCGCACTATGAAAATAGCGTGGATTGCGGCTATCTACCTCAAAATATTTCCGAAAATTTAAAATAAAGTTATCTATTGTTCTTGTAGTAGGGTACACATTATAACCCCATACAGATTGTAAAATCTTTTCCCTAGTAACTACTTCATTTTTATTTTCGATAAGTAGTTTCAAAAGCATTAACTCCTTTTTAGTAAGAATGATATGTTCTCCGTTTTTATTGTGCGCTTCAGAAGCTTTGAAATCAATTTTATTTCCTCCGAATGTGTACAATTCTTCAAGCGGTTCTTTGTGTGCAATTTTTTCGCTTTTTTTGATGAGTTTATTTACCCTCAGTAATAACTCTTCTAAATTAAAAGGTTTAGCAAGGTAATCGTCTGCCCCTTTTTTCAAACCAAGTACTTTATCTGCACTGCTTGTTTTGGCACTCAGTATGAGAATTGGGATGTCTGCATTACTCAACCTAATCGTTTCGCAAACGGTTATCCCATCTATTTCGGGCAACATTACGTCTAAAATAATAAGGTCAAAATACTCTTGCGAAAATATTTTTAATGCATGTGCACCATCGCCACTAGTACTTACTTCATAGCCTTCCAATTCTAAATTTAGCTTCAATGCTTCTTGTAAATTCTCTTCATCTTCTACCAATAATATGGAAAATTTTTTTTCTGTCATTTTGCTTATGTTAGGTTGCCATTGTCAATGTGAAGATAAAGATACTTCCGCCCAATGGATTGTTTTCTATAAAAATTGTACCCCCATGTGTTTTACAAATTCTATTTGTGAGGTATAAGCCTAGCCCGGTACCCTTTGCTCTTTTGGTAGCTTCGTTACCCGATCTATAAAATTTTTTAAATAATAAGGGTTTTTCTTCTTCTGGTACACCCATGCCCTCATCAATAATTTTAATGATGGCATTTCCATTTTCTGTTTGCAAGGAAACTTTTACTGGTTTTTCTTTTGGCGAATATTTTATCGCATTTTCCAATAGATTGTTTATCGCAATTTGTAAAAGAAAAGTATCTCCTATAATAAAAATATTTTCATCAATTGTTTTAATAATTTTTCTTTGAGGATATCTGGTAGTAAACCTGTTTGTACATTCTATTACTAATTCAGATAAATTTAGTTCATCTTTTGTAACCTTATATCCGCCAGCTTCTATCTGTGATGAAACCAGCAAATTATTGCATAAAGCATCTAACCTATTTGTTTCTTCCAATGTATTATTTAAAAGCCGGTCTTGCTGCGTTTCGGCCAGTTTGTGTTTTTGAAGGGTTTCTAAATTTAATTTAGAAATGGCAATGGGGGTTTTAAGTTCATGGGTTATGGCCATCATAAAATGCTGCTGTTCTGCAGAAGTTCGCAGTTCTTTTCTAACTGCCCTAAATACAAAAATTGCCCCTGTAAATATGAGCAGCAAAAAAGTGACTCCTTCACCAATGTATTGGGCTGTTTTTGCGCTTTTGGCTTTTAATATGGCATTGTATTTTTCTTGGTATAAAAAATCATTGTTTCGTATATCTTCAATTTTGTAAATGCTCATTTGTTCATTCTGCCTGCTTAAAGCTATAAACCACCAGATAAGTGCAGCAATTATATAAGCTAGCAATATCCAATAAATAATAAATGCCCGTTGAATTTTTTTTCTTTTTAGAAGCATGATTAATTTCGCTTATCTAAACCCCACGATAATTTGTTTCGCAAGGTTTGCAAAAAATTATTTTCGTTGAGTCTTATCAAGTTTACGCCAAAAGATTCTTTTCTTACAGCCAATTGTATTTCTTTAGTAACTATTTCTCTTCGGCTATCTAGTGTACATAAAAAACCATCTGTACGCCCTTCCACTTCAAAAGAAACGATGGTATTATCGGGTACAATTATAGGCCTTATATTTAAGTTATGAGGTGCTACAGGTGTTATAACAAAGCTTGCGCTATCTGGAAATACAACTGGGCCATTGCAACTAAGTGAATAGCCTGTGGAGCCAGTCGGCGTGGCTACAATTAAACCATCTGCCCAATAAGTGTTTAAAAATTCACCATTTAAATAGGTATGAATTTTTATCATGGGCGAAGTGTCTTTTTTATGGAGTGTAAATTCATTTAGGGCGTAAGGCGTTTCTTTAAAAAGAGAAATATTTGCATCTAAATGCAAGAGGGTTCTTTTATCAAGAACATATTTTCGATTTATCAATGCTTCCATTGCCAGATTTAAATCTTCTTTACCTATGCTAGCCAAAAAGCCCAATCTACCATAATTTATACCGAGTACAGGTATGCCAGAATCTTTTACAAGCGTAACAGTATCTAGCATCGTACCATCGCCACCAAGACTTATCAAACAATCTATAGAAGGATCTAAATCTTCGGCAGAGGTAAATGTTGAGTATTTACCTGTAATTTTGATAGCGGAATAAAATAAATTAAAAAAATCTTGAAAGAAAACAATCTCTACGCTGTACTTTTCCAATGAAGAAAGAAGAAGTTCTATATCTTTTAATTGATTATTTTCTATGCCTCTACTGTATATTGCTATTTTCATATACTAAATGCTGTATTATTATTCAGATTAAAAACCTCCACCGCCACGCAAAAATAACCCCTTTTCGCCTAATTGGTTAAAACTGTATTCTACTTTCACGGCTATATCATATAAGGTAAGAATATCTATACCAAATCCACCTGTATAAAGAAACCGGTTGCTCAATCGGGTATTGTATTGTTGTGGTATATATCCATACCCAATATCGGTATATGTTTTTGCAAAAATGCTTACAGGTATGTATGGTACGGCTTTTATTTTAAAAGGCATAGGGATACGAAAAGAAACTATTTTTTTTGAAAATGTATAATTAAACGTTGCAGCTGCAACAGCATCTACAACATATAACTCTAGCCCCCTAAGATTTAAATCGCCAAAACCGATGGCCCGTTGGTTTATGTATGCTTGTTCAAATGGGATTTTTATTGTACCAGCTGTTTTTATGGTACTGTAAAAATGTCGTTTGTGTGTAATAAATTTTGTAAATGCGCCAAAGAGCGTTGTATTGTTTATCCCACCTGAAAAACCAAAGCCTCTTTTAATTATACCATAGTTGTAAATTTCTCCTTTTAATGGGTAAGCATTTTTATCGGTATTGGCATAAACAACTCTAAAACCGATATCTGTATAAAATTGATTTGTTTTATTGCTATTAAAATATTTGGGGTTGTATAATGAAGTTAAGATACTATCATCAATACTTACGTAATTTAAACCTAATGTAATGCCCGATTGCTTAAAAAAACCTTTTCGAAAAGAGATACCCACACCTGCATCATAACTACTGCGAACAAAACCATCTTTTTTGTAGCGAAGCTGCCCGTTGTTATAAGTCGTTTTATAATTTATTTCTCTATTTTGTGTAAAACCTCCAGCCACGGCAAAACCCTGTGTAAGTGCAGGATTGCTATAGGGAGAGCTGTAGCCAATAGATATATTTCTTGCATAGCCGTTTAATAAAGTTACGCCAAATTTGTCTCGCCTTCCACTTATGTTGTAATGCGTAAAATCTATACCATACACAACCCTATTAAAGTCTGCATTAAATGTTTTAATCCATTCATTAAAACTTCTATCTACTAATTTAAATTGAGGTGTAGGATAAATATACCAACGTTCTTTTACAGCTACGTTTACTTGTAAAGATGCATCTGCTAATACAACAGAATCTATTTTTACTTCTATAAAAAGATTGGTATTGTATACTTGATTTCTTGCTTGCTTAAATTCCTTTGAAATGTTTGCTGCAGGAATTTTATCTCCAGCTCTAAATTGCATCTCTCTTAGAATAATGTAGGTCTTCGTTTGTTTGTTCCCTGTTACAACAATAGTCGATATGGTGATGGATGAAGTGTCAATTATATGAATGGTATCTTTTACTACTTGCGCAACCAATGGGGAGCTCTCAAGTAAAAAAAATATGCCTAAAAAAAGAATTGCTATTTTTTTTTTCATCATTCTGTTGCGTATTCCGGTCAGTAAATATATCTATTTACTAAATGAAGATGAAAAAAGTTGT
>JANMGS010000071.1:0-4692 GCA_031374745.1 Ferruginibacter sp.
CAATACAAGCAAACGATATTGGGGCCGGTATGGCATTTAATACAACCTATTTTTACAACAGCTGTTTTCTTATTGGTATTTCACAGCAATGCCGCTCATATAAAATGGAATGGCATTGATACCATCGGTATCAATATTGGCAATGCTGTGAAATACCAATAAAAAAACAGCTGTTGTAAAAATAGGTTGTATCAAGTGCCATACCGGCCCCAATATTGTTTGCTTGTATTGTGCGGAAAAATCCCGCTTCACAAAAAGCAACAATAAATCTCTGTACCGCCACACTTCTTTAAGTCGGAGGTCAAAGAGTTTTCCACTTGGTTCTATTACTTCATCCCAATGTTCTTCTGTAGTTATTTTTTCCATTTTATTTTACCACTAGGTGTACAAAGTTTTATACTAAGTACACTAAGAGAGGCTGTATGATTTTACTTAAACAAATATGAAGCTGTTTGAGTTAATTATTTTATTTTGTTTACCGCCGAGAACAGGAGTGTTAAGAGGTTTCGCAGAAAAGTTTTTTCTTAGCGAGCACTTTTTCTTCTTATTTTCCTGCGGTGAAAATTATATACAGATCCAAATTGCAATAGAAGAATTATTGCAAGAATCCTTCCAACTTTCTTTTATAAGCAGTGTACCCAAAATGATGCATCAGCAATTGATGGTTTGGAATGTATGCTCTGTAGTTTTTGATCATTTTATTCAAAGCCTCCGTAATGGTTTGTTCATCTTCGGGGTTTATTAAAATACCCAACTCCCCTTGCAACAATGCATCAGTAGATCCATCTGCATTGCCTGCAATTACTGGTACACCGTAGTACATGGCTTCTACAAATACAATCCCAAAACCTTCTTTCATACTAGGCATTATATAAATATCTGCTAAAGAAAAGAGTGCCGGCAATTCTTCATCGGCTATAAAACCTGTTATGATCACATGATTTTTCAAACCATATTTTTCAATAAGTTCGTCTAAATACTTTTTTTCGGATGCTTCGTAGCTTCCGGCAAGAATGTATTTGATATTGCTATTGGTTTTAATAATTTCTCCCAATGAAGCTAATACATACCCATAGCCTTTATACCTATCTTTAAACGAAAGCCTTGTGAGCGTGAGTATGACCGTGTCGGTGGTTTTTATTCCATAACGATTTACCAACGCCTCCTTGCGATTTTTTGCAGAGGGCCTTTGTAAAAAAGGATCTATACAATTGTTTAAAACGGCACATTTTTCTATAGGGAGCTGGTGCATTTCTACAATTTTATCTCTTGTAAAACTGCTTACAGATAATATGGTATCGCAAGCATCCAGCATCATCATGCGTTTCCTATCCAAGTGCTTCCATACTTCTATACCATGGGCTATTAAAATAACTTTTGTTGTAGGTGCAATCTTTTTTATCAACCATCCTACTACCACCAAATTGATATGGCTAATGATTACAACGCTGCTTTTTCGTCCTTCATTTACCGCTTCGGTTATAAAGCTAACTTTTGCTGCTCCAAACCCTTTACATATTTCTGCTGGAAAATAGGAATTACCCTGGCAAGCGTCGGCAGGATCGTGCATACTATAAATTCGAATAGGCTTGTTATGCTCCAACCCATATTCATACAAAGCTTTTCCTGCGATTCTGCAAACTTTTTCTATACCTCCAGTGGCAGAAAAAACTTTAAGCGTTAAAAATAATACTTGATTGATAGCTAATTTACTTTATTTACTTTATAGGCTTATAGACAATAGCAGCAAAAGCATGCTGTTACTGAATAATTGATAAAAAACAATAAAGATTTTTTAAAAAATTTATTTTAGCCACAAAGGCACCAAGGCACCAAGGAAAAATGCAAAGCATTTTTTCTACTTCGTGCCTTCGAGACTTTGTGGCAAGCATCTTTTTGCAGCGAAGCTGCGAAAACTAACTTCAAAATACAATTTATTACGCATCTGTATTTTGAATTTATCAAGTAGTGGGCGAATAAAGTCTATAAGCCTATTACTTTATTTACTTTATTTACTTTATTTACTTTATTTACTTTATTTACTTTATTTACTTTATCTACTCTACTTACTTTATCCACTTTATTAAAACATGCTATTTACTTCACGTTTCTCCGATATTTTATTTTTCAAAACAATCAACGACATGATTCTGCTCCAATGCAATTTTCCATTCATAAAATCTTTACAAGCCTTTTTGGTATGTATCTTATTGCTCTGTTCCAACTCTCTTAATAAGACACTATTGCGCATCCATTCTGCAAATGGAAAACTAAAACCCATTTTTGGCCTATCCCAAATTTCTTTCGACAAAATATTCTCGAAAGATTCTATAAGTAGTTGTTTTGGTATTTTACCTTTGAATTTGATTTTTTCATCCATCGCAAAAGCAGAATGTATTACTTCATCATCTAAAAAAGGTACCCTTATTTCGAGGCCATGAGCCATCCCCATCACATCTGCATCTCTCAACAATTGGTCTTGCATATACATATTAAATTCCATCCAACTTGCAGCATTTTTGGGTCCTTCCAATTCCAACTTTGGCGATGTTGGAAAATCATGTAGCATTTGCCAAGTTTCTTTTTCGTAACCACCCAACTGTTTGGCGATTTGAGCCGGCGCAAAATGCCCTCTTAAAAAAAGATACAACCCCCTCATACCCTCTATTTGCAAATAAGAGATACGATCATACTTTTGAGCACTTGCCTTGCTACTGAAATGTAGCGCCAGGTCGGGCATTTTTTGCAACAGCATCGCTTTTCCAATTCTATTGAAAGAGGGGTATCCTCCAAACAATTCATCGGCACCCACACCAGATAAAACTGCTTTCAATCCTTCGGCAGCAGCAAATTTGCTTATGAACCAAGTATTGATACCATCGCAAGTAGGCAAATCCATGCTCTGGATGATTTCAGGAAAATGGGTATGAAAATTGGCTTCTTGCAGTAAAACAGCATGGTGCGTACTTTTTAGATTGGAAGCGATAATATCCTGATACTGTTTTTCAGAATACTTTTTCTCATTAAAATAAATCGAAAGGGTATGAAGGTCTTTTTGGTCTTTGTTGTTTACAAGCTTAGCAATAATGGCCGAGTCTATACCACCACTTAAAAAAACACCTATTGGTGCATCAGCAATCATTTGACGTCTTACTGCACCCGATAGCCCAATAAAAACAGATTGCTTTGCAATGCCTTCTTCTTTGATACTATTACTAAAACTAAAAAATGAAAATGATTGGAGACTGTGCAAATGTGTTTGTGCATTGTATGCTATATAACATCCCTTTGGCAATGGTTTTACGTGTGCCAGTGTTGTTATGGGTTCTGGCAAATATCCATAAGCAAGTTGATATACTTTTGCGGCTTCATTCGTTTCTTGCAAATACGCAATGGGTGAAAATGCTTGCACTTCCGATGCAAATGCCAATCCATTGGAATGTGTAGCATAATACAAAGGCTTAATACCAGCTTTATCCCTTACCAAAAACAGCATTTTTTCTTCATCATCCCAAAGAGCAAAAGCAAACATCCCATTTAGTCTTGCAAAACTTTGTGTATTCCATTGGGCAAATGCTGCCAGTATTACCTCAGTATCAGTACCTGTTTTAAACTGAACACCTGCCGCTAATAATTCATTTTTTAAAGCTACAAAATTATAGAGTTCTCCATTGAATGTTATGGTATATCGCCCGTTAAACTGCATGGGCTGGTGGCCTGCAGCAGATAGGTCAAGCAATGACAATCGCCTATTACCCAAAACAAGATTGTCTTCGGCTGATGTGAATAAACCTTCATCATCGGGACCACCATGTTGCAATAAATCACACATAGCTTTTACCACTTTTTCCAAAATGGCCGTACCAATTGTTTGGTTTAAAATTCCTGCTATCCTACACATTTTCTATGGGTGTACCGCTGTGTTTTTTCGTTTTGTAGTACTGGTATTTTTTGGAAAAATCCTCGTAGGTAGATTTTAATCCCTCTGCAAGCGGTATGCTGTATTTCCAACCAAGTTTGGTAAGTTTGGTTACATCCAGCAGTTTTTGCATGGTACCATCTGGTTTTGTGCTATCCAATATGAGTTCGCCTTTGTACTTTGCTACATCTTTTATTGCTTCTGCCATTTCTTTAATGGAATGATCTTCTCCGCAACCTATATTTACAATGGAGGTTGCGTCGTTGTAATTTTTCATTACAAAAAAACAAGCAGCTGCGGCATCATCTACATGTAAAAACTCTCTTCTTGGTTTACCGGTTCCCCAAATAGTGACTGCCTTTTTTCTGCTAGCTTTTGCTTCATAGAATTTTCTAATAAGCGCCGGCAATACATGGGCATTTTCCAAATCGTAGTTATCGCCAGGGCCATACAAATTGGTAGGCATTACACTTATAAAATTGCAACCATATTGTTTGTTATAAGCTTTGCACATTTCTATGCCTGCAATTTTTGCCATGGCATAGGGCGAATTTGTAGGTTCCAATGGCCCTGTCATCAAATATTCCTCTTTCATAGGTTGCTTTGCCATTTTTGGATAAATACAACTACTCCCTAGAAATAATAACTTTTCTACACCACTTTTATACGACTCGTGTATCACATTATTTTGTACGGCGAGGTTATCGTATATAAACTCCGCACCAAAATTATTATTGGCCAAAATACCACCCACTTTTGCCGCTGCAAGAAAT
>JANMGS010000100.1:0-2651 GCA_031374745.1 Ferruginibacter sp.
CCCTACAAAATACATATCTACTACAGCAAACACCGATTCTAAACTTAATTCTAAAATCATGGGAATGGCCAATAATACAATGGCTGTTTTTATACTGCCTTGTGTATAATCGTGCTGCTCGCCTTTTAGCGATTGCTTGATAAGCTTCGTGAAAGTATTTAATTTTTGCATTGTACCAATTGAAGGATTTGACAAATGTAAAAATTTGACAGCAAATTCCTTCAAACATTTTTGTGCACGCTATATCTAACAACTATAGAATACAGTTCGCTTTAATGAAGAATCCCTTCAATATTTGTAGCGCATCCTGTGTCTGACACATTTGAAAGAAATATTTAAAGTCTCTGTTAAATGAGTCAGATACCTGCAAGTAGTTTTAAAATTGTGTGCTCAGTATAAGCTTTCAGAAGCATAGAACTCCTTATAATTTAAAATCCTCACCCCACTTTCTTCTTCCCTTTAAAATTCCCCTTTCCTTTAAACCCACCCCCACTGCTCCTTCTCTCAGATACATTATATTCCGGCTGTTCACCCAAAGCCTCTGGTATGGCGCATTTCAACACTTCTTTTTCTATGAGTCTTTCTATATCTGCAAATTTTCTTTGCTCTTTTTCGTTTATGAGTGTGTAAGCAGTACCGTCTGCTTCTGCACGGGCGGTACGACCAATGCGATGCACATAATCTTCGCCATCGTGTGGAACATCAAAATTTATCACTAGGTCAATATCATCTATATCTATGCCACGGCTCAAAATATCGGTGGCTACCAGTACTGGCAATCTACCGCTTCTAAATTGACTCAACGTATCTTCTCTTTGATCTTGGTCTAAGTCGCTGTGTATCTCGCCTGCCTTTACGCCATTGCGTACCAGATCTCGGGTAAGTTGTTTTACACTTAGCTTGCTGCTGCAAAACACCACTACTTTCTTAAAATCTTTTGTTTTTATTAAATGTACAATGAGCGGAATTTTTTGTGTATCGTACACAACAAATGCAAATTGTTTTATTTTTTCTGCAGGCTTGCTTATCGATATGCTCACTTCTTCTGGATTGTGCAAGATTGTTTTTGCAAGGCTACGAATCTTGGGAGGCATGGTGGCAGAAAACAACAGGTTTTGTCGTTTCTTGGGTAAATGCTGTATGATAAAATCTATGTCATCATAAAAACCCATATCCAACATCCTATCTGCTTCATCTAGCACAAGGTATTTCAGGTTGTCTAATTTTACATATCCCATTTTTATATGGCTCATCATTTTGCCGGGTGTACATACTACAAAATCTGCCCCCATCGTCAATGCCTTTTTTTCTTGTACAAATGCATTGCCATCGCCACCACCATAAATGGGAATAGAACTGATAGAGGTAAAATAAGAAAGTCCTTCTAGATGCTGCGCTATTTGTATGGCTAGCTCCCTAGTGGGTACAATTACCAATGCAGTAATGCTATGTGGGTCATGTGTTTCGCCCAACATTCGGTGTATAAGTGGTAATAAAAATGCAGCCGTTTTACCAGTACCAGTTTGTGCTGAGGCTATAATGTCTTTTCCAGCAAGTATATGAGGTATAACTTGCTCTTGTACTGGTGTTGCAGTGTCGTAGTTAGATGCTTCTATACCTTCTTGCAAGCGTGCATCAAAATTAAATTCTGTAAATTTCAAAACTTTCGTATTATTTTTTTACAAATGTACGAAAAAGCTATCCCCAAACTTGCTTTAACACAACCTTAGGCTTAGTAAATACAGACGAGTAAGCACTTGTATTAATCCTTACATCTTTTTCCAGGCCCTGATTTATATACTAAATAACCAAAACCCATAAGGAAATAGAGTAAAATAATTACTATTTTATTTTACCATAGTACACATAAATATGCCTTTGCATACAAGTGTGCTCCATAAAACCCATTTTGATTAAACATGAAACACTTGGCAGCATTAACCTTCAAACAACAAATACAGCCCTATAAAAACGAGTATGGCAGCCAATATTGTAAAACCGTACAAAAAGAAATCAAACATATGGGGCAATGCATTTATTACAGTAAGTATACAACTTATAAAACCAACAATGGCCCCGATGCCCATCAATATAAAAGCCGTAAATCTCCTTTTGGCATAACGCAATCGTTTAAACTCATTGATAGTAAGTTTTATCATATCTGCATCAAAACCTTTCGATTTTAATTCTTCTTCAATGGCATTTAGTTGCCATTTCTTTTCTACCCATTGCTGAATAGTTTCAATACTAATAACATTTGGATGCGTCATACCAGGCAATGTTTTACTTATTGAGTTAATTATTTTACTCCTAAGATAGTATAAAAATAAATTAAATCAACTCTACACTAGCTTTCCAAATAAATCATTTGGCTAAATTTGTTTTGCGCTATGCAAATTATGCGTATCTGTAAAAACTTAATAAACTATAACAGCTTAGTGATACCTGAAACCAAGATGTTTATATTGTGATTAATAGGAGAATTATGAACCAAAAGCTTGGCAATTTCAACTTATTTTCTACAGCTCATGTACACTATATTAAAAGTCGCAAAATTTATATGTCAAATATGATTTCTGTAAAGAGAAAAAAAATAAGTAGGTTTAAAATTGAGATCCTTAATAAAAAGAAACATGAACCCCAAATTTTCA
>JANMGS010000105.1:0-4195 GCA_031374745.1 Ferruginibacter sp.
CCCCAAACCCAATCGCATTTCATTATTCGCTTATGATCAAAATAATGATGAAGCATCAATGATTCTCTTTTTTCTTTTGGCAATAATTTGTAGAAGGGAAAAATTTCCAATAACTCCCAACTTATTGTTCTAAACCTTCTGCAGTTGTATTGTAAGCTTCCATCTGGGTATGTCAATTGGCAAGTTACCATGCCTACTGTTGGATGTTGTGTAATATAGTCGTAACAAATTTTTGGTGCATTGTTTATTAGTTCTGTATCACTGTTTAACAATAATATATATTCGCCTTTTGCAGCTGCTACACCAATATTATTGCCACCAGCAAAACCAGTATTTGTTTTACTAATTATTAAGTTTATATCGAAAAACTTTTGTTTAAACAAGTTTGGGTCACATTCAACAGAAGCGTTATCCACCAAAATAATTTCAAAACTTAATCCTATTAATTTATCATAAATAGATTGAATACAATTACACGTAAGATTAAAAGTATTGTAATTAATTATGATAATTGAAAGTTGCATATGAAAATCTTGTGAGTTCCTATTTTATTTTTATTTTTTGGAAAGTTAAAATCCTTAATAAAAATTTACCTGTAAATAAAAAATAGAATAATTTTCTTTTGCCACATATCCAGCTCGCAAATATATGTTTTGCTGCAACCAATATTTTCCAATTGCTTAAATTGATTATACCAAAATAAAAATGGTGTTGCTGCAACTCGGGGGTAAAGAAAGGTTTCTTTTTATCTTCTAAAAATGTAATTAATATTTGTTTGTGAAAATTTTTATCTAACGTATAACTGCTTAACCCTTTATTATTGTACAGTGCTATTACTTTATTTATGTATTGCGTTTTTAAAGTAGTATTTTCAAAAACCCTGATATTAAAGTCAAAATCACCTAAAATCTTATAATCTAAATTGTACTTACCAATTTTATCAAAAATATTTTTTTTGTAAAAAATTGATTGGTGACATATATTTTTATCTACCAAACTCATATATGTTCTTTCGCCCCCATATATTTTATTATTGCTTGTCAATATTACGTTTCCATATAGCAGATCAGTGTCCTCATATTTTTTTGAAATAAAAATATCGGAAATTATATTTTCATCAACCAAAACATCATCAGCACCTAAAAAAAACACCCATTCTCCATTAGCTGCCATCACGCCTTTATTCATGGCATCATAAACGCCTTCATCTTTTTCGCTAATAAAATAATTGATTTTGTTGCCATAGCTTTTTACAATATCAACAGTGCCGTCTACACTTTTTGCATCTATAATTACAATTTCAATAGCTTCATATGTTTGGCTCAATATACTGTCAATGGTGAATTTAATAGTTTGCTTAGCATTGTAAACAACGATTACTACAGAAATTAAATTTTTTACCATCAATATGTTCCAAATTAAATATTAAAACCAATAAATGAAATCAATTTTCTTGCCTTCTTTTTTTATACAATAGAAATAGTCCACCAAATAAAAGTATAAAAGAAATGATACCACTTATTAAACTCAATTTGTTGCCCAAAACATAAGACGCCGGTTTAAATTCAAATCGTATTTTATGATTGCCAGCTGGAACGGATAAACCACGCAATAAGTAATTCACTTTTGTTATGGGCGTTTCCTTATCATCTATATAAGCTTTCCAACCATTTGGGTAATAGATTTCACTAAATACGGCAAATTGGTTTGTTGTTGAAGATGATTCATAATTAATTAAATCATTTTTATTTTCTATTAAGCTAATTTTTGCAGTTGAATCAAATGTAGGTTCAACTGTAACTTTTGCTTTTTCTCTGATATCAATCACCACCGTTTCTTTTACTTTCAAACTATCCAAAGCCAACATTTCTTCATTGGCGTTATTTACGTATTTAATGTTTTTTATAAACCATACATTACCTGCTGCATCTGGGTTTTGCTGTACCATTGGCTGCCCCGTTTGTGGGTTTTGAGCAATAATATATTTTGTATTGAGCATATTAAATGCAGGGAAATTCCCTTTGCTTAATTGATGCGTAATAATATCTTGATACAATCCTAATTTCACAGGACTATATCCACCTACCGAGTTATGAAAATAACTTGTTTGGGCATCTTGAAACGGATCTCCTCCAATCTGATTAAACACCCTGAATTGTGTTTTATCTGCTAATATTTGCTGGTCGGCGGCAGTAGGTGTTCTTTCTCCCGCAAACTCTTCGTATGGTACAAAATTTTCTTTATTGAGGTATCTGTTGCTTACCAAAATAATATCTGCAAAAGAAACGATGCATAATAATATGGTAGCTACCAATACTGATAATTTCTTATTTATAGCAAACCAAATAATAGCTCCACCTATTGATAAAAATAGAAGCATTCTTAAAAAGTCCATCAAATAAATATTTTTCCTATCGTCTATCAGGCTTCTCTTAAAGTCACCCACCATGGTTTTTGCTTGAGCACTCACTTCAGCCGAAGGTTGGTTGCCTTTTGCCAGCACTTGCTCTACATACTGTTGCATATTACTCATACGTGCACTATCATCTTCTCCACTAAAATCTGCACTCATATAATTAAATGCCAATAATGCAATTACTATAACTGTAATTAGGCCAGTGTACTTTAATTTCTTTATTAGTATTGTTTTTTCAGTATCAGCATAAACAATTTTTTGCAAGGCCAATACTGCCAACAAAATCATGGTTAGCTGGGGAATTATCATTGCCATGGAGGGCGCACGAAATTTGTTGTAAAATGGTAAGTGGTCAAAAAGGAAATAATTGACAGCTTTAAAATTGCTACCCCAAGCCATTACAATACCAATAATGGTAGCAGCCAATAGCCAGCCTAGGTATTTTTTATCTACAAAAAATAAACTTGCAATAAATAGCATACAAATAATAGCACCAAAATATACTGGGCCTGATGTACCTGGTTGTGTACCCCAATACGCACTGAAGCTACCGTACATGTTATTGATAACTTGTTCTGGCAAACCACTGTTTGATAAGCTTTCTATTGTTTTACTTTTCTCACCTAATGGTTTTGGGCCAGAGTTGCTACCCACATAATTTGGCAAAATAAATGTAAACGTTTCCCCTATACCATAACTCCATTGAAAAGCATAATCTTTGTTTAAGCCACCTTTAGTTTTGTTTGCAATATCTTCCGGCTTTTCTCCAAGCGTAAGTTCGGAGCGGCCGCCCCGCATGGTTTCTTTTGCAAATTCTTGTGTAGGCATAAATACGGTAGCAAAAGATAACAAAGCCAATGTAGCGGCTACAATAGCAAGACCTACTGTTTTAAAAAAATGAGTAAGCTCCTTGTTTTTTATAGAATATATTAAAAAGCTTATTCCGAAACATATCAAAATAATAAAAACATAATACACTACTTGTACGTGGTTTTGGTTCATTAGCAAAGTAGCAGATAATAAAGTCGTGATAAAGCCAAGGATGTATTTTTTCTCCGTAAGCAATATTATTCCTCCTAAAAGTAATGGAGCATAACCCATTGCAGCAAATTTTGTAATGTGTCCAACTTCTATCAATATGGCATTATAAGAAGCAAATCCATATGCCAAAGCACCCAAAATGCCAATCCAAGGTTTTACTTTTACTATTTGAGAAAGTACATAAAAACTAAAACAGGCTAAGAAAAATAAGCCGGGCGCTTGTGGTAAAAAAAGCGTGAATAATTTGTGAAACCAGTTTAACGTTATAGAGTGAGTGGCACTCATCGTTATTTGAAAACCGGGCATTCCGCTAAATAAACTATTTATCCATAATGGGTAGTGCCCATTTTCTTGGTAAAATAATTTGGATTGCTGGGCCATACCGCCTACTTGGCTCATATCGCTTTGGTTTATTGCCATACCTTGAAATACGGGTAAACAAAATACAATAGATACCAATAAAAATATACCAACTGCCACCGCATGTGGTATCATGCCTTTGAAATCAATATTTTTCATTTATTCATTTTTACAAGTAGCAAAATAAGGTTAAAAAATTAAAGATTTAATATTTAATGGATAAGTTTTAAGCATTTCAATTTCGAATGTAAGAACGAACCATTCATTTAACGTAATCTTTGATTGGCATTTTAAACCAATGATGGTAATTTCTTCCATTTTTTGATTAAAATATTCGATTCTATTTTGTATGCCAATAAAAAAGCTATATTTTTGCTG
>JANMGS010000128.1:0-1715 GCA_031374745.1 Ferruginibacter sp.
ACCTAATTGAGCAGTAGAGCCTATTCCCCATCCGCCATTTCCTTTTTTATATTGTGTATAATTTAAAAATGGATCTGAATAATATCGTGAAGGAACGCCTTGTGTATATATAGCTAAACCCATTCCAACACCATAAAAAATATTATTATTCAAAATACGTTTCCCCCCTCCTGTTAGAGTAATTAATTTAGATCCTTTATATGTATATGTTACGGTAGTTGTACCTAAATCACTTAATAATTTTGTTTCAGTATTAGCAGCATTCAAGCTGCTATATTCTAGTGCAATATAAAAGTACTTTCGTTTGTCTTCATCGTACAATTTTTCTCCGAATAATTTAACAGAAATTGCAGGCTGCTTCACATATTTTAAAAATGTAGAAACACCAACCCCAGCATCTACTGTTAATTTATACTCTCTATCCTGAGCAAATGAAATGCTACTTAAAAGAAAGCTAAATAAAATAAAAAATAAAAAAATTCTTTGCATACTCCAAAATAGTTTTATTTCTTTTACACCCTCCCCGCCAACCTAAACTCCTCCTTCAAATACTTAGCCGTAAAACTTTCCTTTACGTTTACCATGCCCATTGGCTCGCCTGCATACAATACTTGTCCACCTGCATGCCCACCTTCGGGGCCAATGTCAATAATATGATCGGCAATTTTTATCATGTCTAAATTGTGTTCTATTACCAATACTGTATTACCTCTGTCTACCAATTTGTTTAACACATCTAACAAGTGTTGTATATCTTGAAAATGCAATCCCGTTGTAGGCTCGTCTAAAATATAAAATGTTTTACCAGTATCTCTTTTACCCAATTCGGTAGCAAGTTTTACACGCTGTGCTTCGCCACCACTAAGGGTTACCGAGCTTTGCCCAAGTGTTATGTATCCAAGACCTACTTCTTGCAATACTTTAATTTTTCTGTATATCCATGGCACGGCATTAAAAAATTCAACCGCCTCCTCTACTGTCATATCTAGCACATCGCTTATTGATTTGCCTTTGTAACGTATTTCCAGGGTTTCTCTATTGTATCTTTTACCATTGCACTTTTCGCAATGCACATATACATCGGGCAAAAAGTTCATTTCAATTGTACGCATGCCACCACCTTCGCACACTTCGCATCTACCACTCTTTACATTAAACGAAAACCGCCCTGCCGTATAACCCCTTATTTTCGCTTCTGGTATGGCTGCAAACAACGTACGTATATCTGTAAAAAAACCGCAGTAGGTACTTGGGTTGCTACGAGGCGTACGTCCAATGGGGCTTTGGTCTATCTCTATTACTTTATCTATTTCTTCCAATCCCTTTATGCTTTTATGTGGCATGGCATCGCCTTTGCTATTGTAACAATATTTTGCCAGCAGCGGATACAGCGTTTCATTTATCAAAGTAGATTTTCCACTACCGCTCACACCTGTTACCAATATCATTTTTCCCAATGGTAATTTTACAGAAATATTTTTTAAATTATTGCCGGTAGCACCCTTAAGTTCTATAAATTTTCCGTTTCCTTTTCTGGTTTCGGCAGGTATGGCAATCGATTTTTCACCTTTTAAATATTTTGCTGTTTCAGAACCCGATTGCAGCACTTCTTCTGGTGTACCAGCCGCCACTATACGCCCACCATGTATTCCTGCCTTTGGGCCAATATCTATCAAATGATCTGCAGCCATCATTATATCTTTATCATGCTCTAC
>JANMGS010000131.1:0-2139 GCA_031374745.1 Ferruginibacter sp.
ACTTATTATTACGGCAATAAAAGCAGCGAGCAATGGGCTTACGAGTAGTTTTTCTACCATGGGTGCAAATTCATTTGGTATTCGCTACAAAGACAGAAATATCAATTTTGGTGGCAATGGTAAAAATGATACAAAAAAAACAAAAAGAGGCTTAAAAGAAAAAAAATCAAATTCAGGGATTCCCATAAGTTATGACGAAGCAAGAGAATTTAAGAACAGGTATACTTTTCCAGGAACTAAAGTGGGCATAGCATTGCGAGGTGCAAATAATATTGTTGCCAATATTGGTTCCAAAAAAACAAATCCAGATGTGAGTATAACAGGCGGCGATGAAAATTATTTAGAATTAAATGGATTTAACATTGCCTATGGCAGAAATTTTACTCCTGCAGAAGTTATTGCAGGAAGAAATGTATGTGCAATTGGTAGCGGTGTTGCAGAAAAATTATTTCCCATTAATTCAGCTAAGGCTGTAGATGCTGTCATTAATGTAGATCATATTCCTTACAGGGTAATAGCGGTGCTGGAAGAAAAAAGTAGCAGTGCTTTTTTTAATACAAGTCGTATTGTAATTACAACCGTAAATAATATTAGGAGGCAATATGCAAACCAAACTTCCTCTTACGCAATAGCAGTAATGGTAAATGATTTAAAGCTGATGGATATGGCTGCGGGTGAAGCTACTGCCACATTTAGGCCTGTTAGAAAATTAGCTGTAACAGATAGTGAGAATTTTTTTATTGATAAAAGCGATAGCATTGCACAATCTTTATTGACCAATCTGGGGTTTTTAGAAAAAGGAACGATTGGTATAGCATTTATAACTTTAATAGGAGCTGCCATAGGTTTGATGAACATTATGCTGGTAGCAGTAAATGAACGCACAAAAGAAATAGGCCTTACAAAGGCATTGGGCGCTACTCGAAAAGACATTAAAGCACAATTCCTTTTTGAAAGTGTTATGATAAGTTTAATGGGGGCTGTTGCTGGAATAGTTGTTGGTGTGTTGGTAGGAAACATTGTAGCTGTTTTTTTTAAGACTGGATTTGTAATACCATGGATGTGGATAGGGATAGCGGTTGTAGTGTGCACAGCCGTGGGCTTATTGGCTGGTCTTATTCCTGCAGTGAAAGCAAGCAAATTGGATCCTATTGTGGCGTTGAGATACGAATAGTTATTTCAATCTTTATCCAATATCAATCAAAAAGAATTTACATTTGATGCATCATTATGTTATCTAAGAAAACACAATACGGTTTAAAAGCACTTGGATATTTAGCCAATAAATATGGAGAAGGCCCAGTCCTTATTGCCGATATCGCAGCGGCAAAACACATTCCTATAAAATTTTTGGAGAGCATTTTGTTGCTGCTAAAAAAACACAAGATATTAGAAAGTAAGAAAGGTAAAGGAGGGGGTTATTTTTTAGCCCAGTCTCCAACGAAAACTTCTATAGCCAATGCAATACGCATTATTGATGGGCCCATTGCAATGCTCCCATGTGTAAGTTTACATTTTTATGAAAAATGTGCCGATTGCGATGAGATAAATTGTGGCCTCAAAAGAACCATGGAAATGGTAAGAGATGCTACCCTAAAAGTGTTGGAAAAGAAAAATCTATCAGATTTATCAGATGGATTTCCCCTTAGTTGATGAGGCTCTTTTCAAAAGCGCTTTACCAAATCTTTTCTTCACATCATCTATGCTTTTATACAATTCATTTTTCTTTTCTGTGTCCGAGAATAAATTGGTTTGTACTGCATTATCTGTAAGCTCGCTTAAGCGAACGCCTAATAAGCGAATAGGTTCTCCTTTCTTATGTAATTTTTTAAATAATGCCTTTACTACTGGAATAACATCATCATCCGCACTGGTATAATCAATGGTTGTTTGTTTAGAAAATGTGTCAAAATTCGGGTAACGTATTTTTACTGCCACACATCCAGCTACTTTTTCTTCTTGTCTTAATTCATAACAAATTTTTTCTGTAAACCTTACCAACTCTGCATGTATAAACTGCATATTGCTTATGGGTTCATCAAAAGTGTTTTCAGTTGAAATAGACTTTGATTCATGATAATTTACAACTTCTCCAAAATGCAAACCGGCTGCTTTTTGTTTTAGCTCTGCACCCCATTT
>JANMGS010000146.1:0-4437 GCA_031374745.1 Ferruginibacter sp.
ATGCTTATTTTCATCCTTTATTTGGAAGCCTAAAGAAAAAGGATAAATTCCCAATGTTTCTTTAATATCAATCAATGGTCCAACACTACCACCTGCAGCAATTTGCAAAGGTTGCTTGCCATAAATTTTAAATAAAGCATCGGATACGTAATTGTAGGCTTTTGTATCGGCAGGAAATTTCATAGGTCTTGCATACCCATCACTAAATTTATAAGAAACGGTTGCTCCTAGCGGGCAATTTTTGTTGATGTGCTTCACAATCAAATCAATGATTTCTTTCCCCGATTGATTGTTAACCAACCTACAGGTAATTCTTGCCATGGCGTTGCCGGGAATAATATTTGAATGTCCTTCTTTTGCTGTATAACCGCTTTGCATACCAATTATTTCAAGTGTAGGGCGATACCAAATTCGTTCCAATGGTAAAAAACTTGTATCACCTGCTTCTGCTGTTGTGCCTAATATTTTCATATCTTCCGCTTTATCATAAGGTACTTTTTTTATCATTTCTTTTTCTTGTAAAGTGGCTGGCACTACTTTATCATAAAAACCTTCTACCGCTACATTGCCTTCTTTGGTATAAAAGGAAGAAATAATTTGCGATAATGCCACAGCGGCATTGGGCGTTTTGCCGCCAAACTGTCCTGAATGTGCGTCGGTGTTAGCAGTTTTTATATTAAATTCTAAAATGGCAGCACCTCGCAAACTCATTAAAATGGATGGCATAGTTTCGCTGTATTGACTACCATCTGCATTCAAGGCAAAATCTGTTTTCAATAAAGCTGCATGCTTATCAAGAAAACCTTTAAAACTTGGACTGCCTTTTTCTTCCTCACCATCAAAAATAAATTTTACGTTCACAGGCAATTTACCGTCTGTGCGCAACATAGCTTCTACTGCCCAAATCGTTACCATCACTCCACTCTTATCATCACTTGTACCACGTCCGAAAATTTTTCCATCTGCAATTTTGGGTGCAAAAGGTGGAATCGCCCATTCCGATTCCTTTACGGGTTGTACATCATAATGCGCATAAATTAAAATAGTGGGTTTACCTGGTGCGTTTTCCCAACTGCCATACACAATGGGATTCCCATCAGTCGGAATTGTTTGGGCTGTTGTAATACCAATAGCTTTTAATTTATTCACGATCCACGCCGCAGCTTTCTCAACATCGGGTTTATTTGAAGGAATAGAAGATATGCTTGGAATTGAAACCAATTCTATAAATTCTTTTAGGTGTGCATCATTGTTTTCATCAATATATTTTTCGTAAGAGGCTTGCGATGATTTGACTGGCTTATTAATTTTCTTTTGTGCCAAAAGTTGAAAAGAAAATACATTAATCAATACGAGAAGTAAGAGGTTTTTTTTATTCATTTTATTTAAAATTTCAGTTTACTTTTTTAATTTCTTCATAATAAAATAGATAACACATATTGTCGCTATAAAAATAAGCGTTGATAATATCTCCCATTTGCTTAAACTAGTTAGCAACCACACAATAGTTCCAATGCCAATTACCGGAAATAACAATCCACCCGGCGCCCTAAACGTTTTTTCTGCTACCGCCTGTTTTTGTTTTCTTAATTTGATAGTGGCCAAAATAACAGCCAAGTAAATCAGTAGTATTGCTGCGCTAGCCAGCACGGCGAGTTGTTTAAATCCACCTGAAACAGCAAAAATAAAAATAAGGGATCCGTACGATATAATAGCCAAATGCGGCGTAGCAAACGTAGGATGAACTTTACCGAGAAACTTAGGGAGTATGCCGTCGTTTGCTGCGGCAAATAATGAACGTGGCGTCGCCATCACATCAGCACTTGTACTTCCAAAACAGGATATGGCCGCTGTAAACAAGAGGATGGTTGCTCCAACAGGTCCTATAATGCTGTTGGCTACTTCCGCCAGCGGTGCATCTTTAAAATTGGCCATAGCATCCCCAAGTACGCCTTGTGTTACTGTTTGTAAAAGTATATACACGATAAGTACAATGATGCCGCCAAGCATGATTCCCAGCGGCACTGTTCGTTTCGGGTCTTTGAATTCGCCGCTCACACCAAGGCATGTTTCAAAGCCGGCAAATGCAAAGAATAAGATAAGTGCAGTATTGCCAAATGTTGTAAGAGAAGGAACATGCTCCCAATGCAGGTTAGTGCCTTTTACCTGGCTGAAGCCGAAAATGATGATACCGAGCAGCGGCAATAATTTGATAATAGTGATGCCTTTTACAAAACCAATACCTTGTTTTGCTCCACGTATATTGATGAGCACCATAAACCCAATCAGTACAAAAAATAAAAATCCACGGGCCAATGCATCGGCAAAAACAGGAAAAACCACCGCCAATGAATCTGCAAGGATATTCATTACAGCAGCACTACCCAAAATGCCCCAGCCAAAAACAAATAACCAGTTAATAACGAAACCGGCAAAATTTCCGAAAGCAGCTTCCACATAGGCATAAGACCCGCCACTGCTGGTAACCTGGCTTCCAATTTCGGCATAGCAAAGCATAATGGAAGCAAGCATAATACTGCAAACTACATAACTAAATAAACCAAAAGCACCCATGGCAACACCTACAATGGCTGGTAATACAAATATGCCTGAGCCAATCACCCCATTCACAATGGAAAGTGCGAGCCCGGAAACTCCCACCACCCGTTTTAATCCTTCAGCTGTTTTTTCAATGGCCATGCATGGTTGGTTTTGATTGACTATGTATAAAACAGATTTTTACTTTGCTTCGTTGGCTTTTAAAACCCGTAAAAGATTGCCGCCTAAAATTTTATTGATATCTTTTTTGCTGTACCCTTTTTCTACAAATGCTTTTGTAATGAACGGATAGCCTGTAACATCATTTAATTGCTGGGGTGTAAGGTTGATGCCATCAAAGTCGGAGCCCAGGCCAACATAATCAACGCCAACTAATTTTACGATGTAATCAATATGATCAATAAGCATAGATAATGGCGGCCGCATTGGCTCTGCTTCTGCTGTGTATTTTTTATACAGCAAAGTCATCATGTACCATTCATCCATACCGCTTTTTAAAAGAGAATCACTTTCTTCTTTATGCCTTTTCAAAAAAGCGGCTTCTTTCTTACCAAAGCTGCTGTCGATAAAACCGGGGTGAAAATTTATTTGAATTACACCGCCGTTTTTTGCAATGGCTTTTATTTGCTCATCTTTTAAATTACGGCGATGCGGAACAAGACTGTACACCGAACTGTGTGAAGCAATGATGGGTTTTGTAGTTATCTTCATTACATCCCAAAAACTCTGGTCGCCAAGGTGACTTACATCTATCATCATTCCGAGTTCATTCATTTTTTGTACAACTTGGATTCCAAATTTTGTAAGGCCTTTTTTCTTTGCAGGGTCTTTTAAAGTCCCCCCTTCGGGGGGATTTAGGGGGGCCGTCTCATCTGCAGCACTGGTAGCCCAAGATGGTGCTACATTATGGGTTAATGTCAAATACCTTGCTCCTCGGTTGTAGAGTACTTCTAATTTTTTTAAATCATCTTCTATCATGTGGCCGCCTTCTACACCAAACATGGCGGCCATCTTATGATGCTTCGTTGCATTCATAAGTTCAGCATAGTTGGCAACCTTTACAATCTTGTCTGGATTGCGTGCCACTACTGCATCAAGACTATCCATTTCCCTGTTGGCATATGCATAGGCATTTTTCAGTCCGCAATCGCAATACACTGAAAAAATCTGTACATCGAGCCCACCTTTTTTCCAGCGGGCAAGATCACTATGTGTTATACCAGTAAGGTCCTGGTCAAATACCGTTCCCCTGTCTGCAGCCTGCATCAGGATATCATTGTGCGTATCCACTACAATTGCTTTGCGATGTATTTTTTGATAGGATTGAGCATTGATTTGCTGTGATAAAAAAATGCAGATAATTAGAATTCTTATTTTCATACTGTTATCTTTTAGTACTAAAAGTAATTTTTTTCAAAAAAATTATATTATTTAATTTCAAACAGTACCAAATTATTTTTTTCATTTTCATTTCCAGAAAAATAAAAAGAGCTGCCGGGTTGCAGGTACAAATATTTTCCTGGTTTAATGCTGGTTGATCTTTTGGTCTTTGTGTTATGGCAGATCACTTCACCTCCGGCAACGAGCTCTGCCAGCATCGGCCCACGGTCATTGATAAGTTGATTGTGGAATGATGTACCGCTTAAACGGTAAGCAATTGCTTTTTCATTATCAAACAAAACAATAAATGGTAAAGGCGCAAGCGATGTTGTTGGTTTATAAGAGGAGAGCAGTTCGATATCGGTAACATGAAAAGGTACTGTATCACAATTGCTCACCCGATGTATAAGGGTATCATTAAGGAAAGAGGTATAAGAAGCATTGCCTGCTGTATTTCTATTTCTTGTCCATTCTTTGCCTTTTATTTGTACACAAACA
>JANMGS010000212.1:0-14934 GCA_031374745.1 Ferruginibacter sp.
ACTTATTGCAATTTTCATTTTTCTGTTTCTTTAGCAAATAAAGAAGCACTAATAGTAGCATTGGTAAAAGAAATACTATTAGAAAGTGATTTTATTTCCGATAAAATCATCGAAACAGTATACATAGGTGGTGGAACCCCCAGTATTTTAACAGAACTGGATTTCGAACGCATATTTAATGCGCTTCATCAAAAATTCACCCTTGCTGCTGGTACAGAAATAACGCTGGAAGCCAACCCCGATGATATTAATAAAAACATATTGGGCATCTGGAAAAAAATGGGTGTAAATAGGCTATCCGTAGGTTTGCAATCTTTTAACGAAGCGGAGTTGAAATGGATGAACCGTGCACACAATGCAACACAATCTTTGGCATGTATTGATGAAATTCAAGCAGCAGGTTTTAATAATTTCTCCGTTGATTTAATTTACGGTTCTCCTTTGCAAACCAATGAAGATTTAAAAAGAAATTTTGAAATAATAGCACAAAAGAATATAACCCATATTTCTTGCTATGCGCTTACGGTAGAAAAAGGCACTGCTTTAAATAAATTGATTAATGAAAAGAAAAGCCCCCATGTAGATGCAGCAAAACAGGCTGATCAATTTCAGCTTCTTCTTCATCTCATGAAAGCTGGTGGCTATGAGCAATATGAGATAAGCAACTTTTCAAAAAAAGGGTTTCGCAGCAAGCACAACAGCAGTTATTGGCAAGGCAAGCCTTACTTTGGTTTTGGACCGGCAGCCCATTCATTTAATGGTATCAATAAAAGAAGATGGAATATTGCAAACAACAGTTTGTACATCCAATCTATCAATAAAAATACCATACCATTCGAAGAAGAAATACTTACGGTGTCGCAACAGTTAAATGAATACATAATGACTTCGTTGAGAACAATTGAGGGCTTGGATCTTAGATTTGTTGAAAATAAATTTGGGAAAGAATCCGTTACAAGCATTTTATCAGCAGCGCAGCAATATCTATTATCTGGCAAAATGGAGCAACAATCGTTGTCATTAATTCTTACCAAAGAAGGGAAGTTTTTTGCAGATGGAATAGCTGCAGATTTGTTTGCGTGAGCATGCCATTGCTAAGAAATTCCGACACCTAAATTAACTCTCCCTCAATTTTTTTAAACCCTTGGGCAGCATCCAATTCATTCCACAATATATCGTACACTGTTTTTGCAATGGGCATTTCTGCCTTTACTGATTGATTAATCAAGTACATGCACTTAGCAGCATTGTAACCCTCTGCCACCATACGCATTTCTAACTGTGCATTTTTTACAGAATATCCTTTACCAATCATGTTGCCAAAAGTTCTATTGCGGCTAAAAAGGGAGTAGCAAGTAACCAATAAATCGCCTAGATATACTGATGCTGCATAATTTACATGTTTTGTGTTTGCACGGTTTTTTCCATGTTCCATATAACCTACTTCTGCATTTAAAATTCCTGCTTTGCGAAGAAAACCCGCCATCTCATCTGCACTATTTGCAATGAGTACGCTTAAAAAATTATCCCCATAACCAAGACCATGGGCCATACCAGCAGCTACAGCATAAATATTTTTTAATATTGCAGCATATTGAACTCCATATATATCTTTATTTACAACCGTGTTAATATAAGCTGTTTTAAAATGAAGGGCAATAGCAGCTGTTACTTCTTCGTCTACACCGGTAAAAGTGAGATAAGATAATTTTTCGGCTGCTACTTCTTCTGCATGACAAGGGCCAAGCAAGGCAAAATAATTTTCTATTTTTACATCGAAGTGCTTTGCCAGAAAATCATTAAGCAATTCATTTTCTCCTGGCAATATTCCTTTTACTGCAGAAACTATCTTTTTTCCTTTAAAAATATTTTTATCAAGCGTCAACAATACTTCGCTCGTATAGGCAGATGGTATTGCAATAATAATTGCATCAGACTTTTCTATTACTTCGTCTAAATTGGTAGTAAGCTGTAATTTATTTATATCAAAACTTGCTGAGGTAAGGTATTGTGGATTGTGTTTAGTCAGTTGAAACTGTTTTATGGCTGCATCGTTTCGGTTCCACCAGCAAATTGTATTACCATTGTCAGTAAGTATTTTTGCAATGGCCGTACCCCAACTTCCACTTCCTAGTATTCCGAATTTCATTTTTGTGTTGTTTGTGGTTTGGTGTTTGTTGTTGAATTGTTTGGTGCTTGGTGTTAGATTGTTTGGTGTTTGGTGTTTGGTGTTTGGTGATAGATTGTTTGGCCTTTTGCACTTTTAGATAAATGCTATTTTATAATTAAGTTTGATATAAAAGAACACCAAACAACAAACACCAAACATTGTATTTAAAAACCCCAAACAGTGTATTTACAAACACCAAACATTGTATTTGTATTATAATCCCAATGTTTCCACCGCTTTAAAAGCTGCTAATTGGCTTGCGTCTTTTTTATTAAATCCTTTTGCTTCCGCTATTACCTCTCCATCTACAGTTGCTCCGATTGTAAATAATCGCCTTCCACTTTCAAAAGATTCACCAACTGTAGTGAATTCTAATATTTTACCATTTTTATTTGCCCAACCGTATAATTTGTTTTTTATATTAATTTCTATTGCCTCCAGATCATCTGTAAACATGTGGGTTTTTATTATGTTCTTTTCTATCCATGCCTGTGTTTTGTCGTATCCTTTATCTAAAAAAACAGCCCCAATGAGCGCCTCTAAGGTATTCCCAAATATTTGAGACTTTTTTAAAGCCCCATCTAATTTATTGAAATGTGTAATTTTTTTTAGACCCATTTTTACAGCTATATCATTCAGCTTTTGTCTATTTACCATTTTACTTCTCATTTCAGTAAGAAATCCTTCATCCTTGTAGGGATATTTACGAAAAAGGTAATGGGCAATAATGGAACTGAGCACTGCATCTCCTAAAAATTCAAGCCTTTCATTGTTCTCATTTATCCCTTCCCGCATAGATCTATGGCTAAGAGCAGTTTGATAAAGCAATATATTACCGGGTGTAAACCCAATAACATTATTAAGTTGTACCTTAAAATCCTTTTTTATTGGCTCCCCTATAAATAGTCCTTGTAAATATTTGAGTGTTTTCTTGATAATGTAAAATTTTATCGAAATTAAAGGAATTATGATTAAAAGATACTTTAATAATACCCACTTATTAAAAGATATTGTAAGAATAAATTGCAATTTTAATAAGAAAGCAACTTATGAATAATTAATAACCTGCATTTTACATCCTAATATTACATTTAGCAGGCTTTTTCATATCTTCGTATGAAAACCTGTTTTTACAACCGGTTGAATTATTGTGAACTGTACAAAATAACTACAATTAAATGGAACCATCGATAATTTACATCATTATTGGCGCTGTAGCACTCTTAGCAGGCACAGTTGCAGGGAAAATACTTTTTGCTAAAAATACGGGCAAACAAGTATTAGAGGCTGAACTTGAAGCAAAAAAACTGATTGCAGAAGCCCAATTAAAAGCCGACACATATAAAAAAGAAAGGGAAATAGAAGCGAAAGAGCGCTTTGCTCAAATGAAAATTGACAGCGAAAAAGATGCGATGCTACGCACACAGAAAATTGCTGAAAATGAAAATAAAATAAAGCAAAAAGAACAAAGTCTCAATCAAAAAGAAGCAAATGTAGAAAAGCAAGTAAAAGACAATGAGGCTATTAAAGACAATCTTAATAAGCAAATAGAAATTGTAAACATAAAACGAACGGAGCTTGAAAAACACCAAGAAGAACATATAAAGCGATTAGAAAAAGTGGCAGGCTTGAGCGCAGAAGATGCTAAGGCGCAATTAATAGAAGGCCTGAAAGAAGATGCGCATGCCCAAGCTATTGTATTGCAACAAGAAATTATAGAGAATGCAAAAACGAACGCCAATAAAGAAGCACGCAAGATTGTAATTCAAACGATACAACGTACCGCAGCAGAGCAAGCAATAGAAAATTCCATTACTGTTTTCAACTTAGAGAGCGATGAAATAAAAGGATCTATTATAGGAAGGGAGGGTAGAAATATTCGTGCCATAGAAGCAGCAACAGGAGTAGACTTAATAGTAGACGATACTCCTGAGGCTATCGTACTTTCTTCTTTTGACCCATTGCGCAGGGAAATAGCTCGTTTATCATTGCAACGCTTGGTAGCAGATGGCCGGATACACCCCGCACGTATTGAAGAAGTAGTAGAAAAAACAAAACGCCAATTAGACGACCAAGTAATGGAAATTGGTGAGCGCACTGCAATAGAATTGGGTATTCATGGCCTTCACAAAGAATTGGTTAGAATGGTAGGTCGTATGCGTTTTCGTTCATCATACGGACAGAATTTGTTGATGCATAGCAGGGAAACAGCTAATCTTTGTGGTATTATGGCTGCAGAATTGGGTATGAATCCTAAGCTGGCAAAACGTGCTGGTTTGCTTCATGATATTGGTAAAGTACCAGATGAAGAAACAGAATTGAGCCATGCATTATTGGGTGCAAAATTGGCAGAGAAATATGGTGAAAACCCTGCTGTGGTAAATGCCATTGGTGCCCACCACGATGAAATGGAAATGTTGTTTGTAATTTCTCCCATTATACAAGCTTGTGATGCTATTAGCGGTGCTCGCCCTGGCGCAAGGCGTGAGATTATGCAGCAGTACATCCAACGTATAAAAGACCTTGAAACCCTTGCTGCATCTTACCAAGGGGTAGAAAAAGCCTATGCTATTCAAGCTGGAAGAGAACTTCGTGTAATTGTAGAAGCCGATAAAGTAACAGATGCACAGAGTGATACATTGAGTTTTGATATAGCGCAAAAAATACAAACTGAAATGACGTTTCCTGGTCAAATAAAAGTAACGGTTATTAGAGAAAAGAGAGCGGTGAATATAGCAAGATAATGTGCAAATGGGCAAATATGCAAATGGGCAAATGAAGAAATGAAGAATTTCCTTTTTAATACAAAATATAGTATACAGCGGTGATTTTTCATCGCTGTTTTATTTTGGGGATATGAGTAGAAAATCTTTTTCAAGTTTTTATAGGTCTGTCTGCCGCCCGTCAGATGGAGGTTCCCAAGCTTTTCCTATATTTTCATCAAAAAAGTAAGCCAATTATGTAGATTTAGTACTGCCTTGAAAAAATTATTACCTATGCAGCCATTAATTACCAATTATTCCCTACATTTGCACTCCAAAAAAGAATAGACATGGACGCAGTAGCATTTGTACACGAACAACTAACAACAATACCGAATTTACCTAACTTTAAAGCAGGTGATAACGTAACTGTAAATTATAAGATTGTGGAGGGCGTAAAAGAACGTATCCAAAGTTTTAAAGGTGATGTAATCAAACGCCAAGGCGTAGGATCTACTGCTACTTTTACTGTACGTAAAATAAGTGATGGTGTGGGCGTAGAGCGTTTATTCCCAGTGTACTCTCCTAACATTGAGAGCATTGTACTTAACAAAGTAGGTCGTGTAAGAAGAGCTAAATTGTATTTCTTACGTGAAAGAAGTGGTAAGAGTGCACGTATTAAAGAAAAAAGAATGGCAGTTGGCCTTAAAAAAGGTAAGGCTTAAGATAATAAGTAATTTAAAAAAGGCGAAACAAATTGTTTCGCCTTTTTTGTGTGGTAGCTTTTGGTGAAAATGCAAGCAATAAGCTACCGCCTAGCAAAGGAGACCGAAAAATGATAACCAATGCTAATGCCGACAGCCTTTAATAGGAATTATACAAATCAGAAAGTCATTTTATTCAATTAGAAATATTAACAACTCAATGAATAGCGTATCTTATAAAAGGTTTATCTTTGTTTTCTAAATTAAGTATATGAATTTAAATAATATTTTTCTGCTTTCTATGCCAGGCGGTACAGAATGGATTTTAATTGTAATAGTTGTACTTCTAATGTTTGGAGGAAAGAAAATACCGGAACTTATGAAAGGGGTAGGAAGAGGCATGCGTGAGTTTAACGACGCTAAGAATAATGTGAAAAACGAAATCGAAGAGGGCATGAAAGAAAAAGACATGGCTGCTTCCGAAAAGAAATAATAAGTTAAGCGAAACATCGCTTTTAAATATAGAGCCAAGAAGTATAATCTCCTTTAGTGGAAACCCTTATGCTTCTTGGCTTTTTCAATACAATAATAATTTCTATGTTTTCTTTTAACACGATAAACGAATACCATCATAAATTACAGCTACAAGAAACGAGCTGCTCAGAAGCTGTTCAATTTTACCTAACAAATATTGAAAACAAAAGTCACCTCAATGCTTTTGTACATGTTTTTGTGGAAGAAGCCAAAGCAAAAGCACTGGCATTGGATGCTGCCAGAAAAAATGGTGCACCAATAAAAAAATTGCATGGTGTTGTAATAGCCATTAAAGATGTAATTTGTTACAAAGGGCAAAAAGTTTCTGCTGCATCAAAGATTTTAAAAAATTTTGAATCGCTTTATACAGCTACTGCGTTACAATATTTGATAGACGAAGATGCTATTATTATTGGCTCTTGCAATTGCGACGAGTTTGCCATGGGCAGCACCAACGAACATTCTGCATACGGTAAAGTTTTAAATGCGTTGAACGAAAACAAAGTACCTGGTGGCTCATCTGGCGGAAGTGCCGTGGCGGTGCAAGCAGACATGTGCATGCTATCGCTTGGAAGTGATACAGGTGGTTCTGTGCGACAACCAGCAGACTTTTGCGGCATCATTGGACTTAAGCCAGGTTATGGAACAATTTCTCGCTATGGTCTTATTGCTTATGCATCCTCTTTTGATCAGATTGGCATTTTTGGAAGACAGGTAGAAGATGTAGCATTGCTGCTAGCAGTAATGAGTAAACCAGATATAATGGATAGTACCATGAATGAAAGTTCAAACTTATCCGATTTGTCTTTAAAAAAACAACCAGAAAAAAAATATAAGATAGCTTTCTTTAAACAAGCATTGGAACATGCTGGTATAGATGCAGAAATAGCTACGCAAATACATGCATTGAAAAACGATTTAATAACTAAAGGGCACGAAGTGAAAGAAGTTAATTTTGACTTATTAGATTTTATTGTACCAGCTTATTATGTGCTTACTACTGCCGAAGCGAGCAGCAACCTTAGCAGGTACGATGGCGTGCGCTATGGACATGTGAGTGAAACGAAAACCGACGATTTAAATGAATTCTACCTGAATAACAGAACAGAAGGTTTTGGTACCGAAGTAAAACGAAGAATAATGCTGGGCACTTTTGTATTGAGTACAGGATATTATGATGCATTTTATAGCAAGGCCCAAAAAATAAGACGGTTATTGGTAAATAAAATAACAGAAATATTTGCCTGCTACGATGCAGTTATAATGCCAGTGAGCCCTTGTACCGCATTTGATATAGGGCAAAATGATAAAGACCCTATTGCTATGTATTTAGCGGATATATTTACTGTATTTGCAAACCTTACTGGTATACCCGCCATTGCCTTACCCTTATTTTCACATAGTAATAACATGCCATTTGGTGTGCAAGTTTTATGCAATAAAAAAGAAGAATTACTTTTGCTCCAAATTTCTGATATGCTCATGGAGTTTAAAAAAGCCCCTATACAGAACGCTTGATGAAAAAACAATTAACTATATTATTTTCGTTTATACTTTTCTTTTTGGCACAATCCTATGCCCAAGACACTACAAAAGTATTGGCAGATACCACTTTGCAAGAAGAAAAGGTAGAAGATGAAATCATAGATGAAATTGTAGAAACAAGAACAGTTCCAAAAAGAGACAAAGTACAATACTTTAGTAAGCTAACGAGGTATGGATTCAAAAATTTATTTCCTACATACGCTTACAATGCTTCACTTCCATACTCATCGCAAGTAAATCCCAACGCAGAAAAATACATGCAAGACTATTTGAAAGGGCATGGAAAAAATCTGGTAAGTATGAAGAGTTGGTGTATGCCCTATTTTAATTTGATAGACAATATTTTTACGCAATATGGGTTACCCAAAGAATTAAAGTATTTAGCCGTAATAGAGAGTAATTTAAAGACCAGTGCAACGAGCTGGGTTGGTGCAAGTGGCCCATGGCAGTTTATGCCATATACTGCAAGGGAAATGGGCTTGGTTGTAAATGGGGTTGTAGATGATAGGAGAGATTATTTTAAAAGTACCCATGCCGCTGCTAGGTATTTGTTACAATTGTATAAACAAACCAAAGATTGGCTGTTGGTAATAGCTGCTTACAATGGTGGACCAGGCAGGGTTTTTTCGGCAATAAGAAATAGTGGGAGTAGAAACTTTTGGGCACTACAATATAATTTACCCGAAGAAAGTAGAAACCATGTAAAGAAATTTATTGCTACACATTATATTATGGAAGCAGGTGGAGGATTGAATATGGGATCTGGCAGCAATAGTGGCTTTGCTATAAATACTTCTAGAGGAGTTTCTATGAATCCTTACAACAATAAACCTACCATTAGTGTACAAGAAATGGAAATGGCAGAAACGCAAACCATTACTGGTAAATTTAATTCAGTAATTATTGCAAAAAACATTTCGATGGATATTGTTACATTCAATAGATACAATCCGCTTTTCGATAGCCAAATAGCTACAAACAGTAAGTACGAACTCATTTTACCAGAAGATAAGATGAATTTATTTTTGTCGATAAAATATCAAATACTTAATGAGTGTGTACAAGTAATGTTGGGCGATAGCGATGTGCCAGACAATATCAGGGCATATCCAACTAGGGGGAAGAAAAAAGGGAAGGGTTAGTAAAAAGTTTAAAACTTAAAAACCCGCTTCATCATTTCTATAAAATGTTCTTTTTTTCTACGGCTTACTTCTATCTCCATACCGTTGCTTAGTATTACACTACCTCCCTCTCCTCTTAGATATTGTTTTACATGGTTTACATTTATCAAATTACTTTTGTGAACTCTGATAAATGAGTTGTCTTCTAAAAGTTGCTCATAATCTAACAAAGGCCTTGAAGCCATAATTTTTTTATTTTCGGTTAGAATAAAATTGGTGTAAGCACCTTCTGCAATACAAACGATAATATCTTTAATTTCTATTACTTGAAAACCAGTAACGCTCGGCAAACACAACTTCATTTCTTGTGGCTTTGTTGTAGCTTTTATATTGTGCATAAAAGAATCAAGACCATTTTTCCACTGGCTATCTTCAATTTTCTTAACTGCTTTTATAACCGCTTCAACCAATTCATCATCATCCACAGGTTTTAGTATATAACCAATGGCGCTGTATTTGAATGCTTGTAATGCGTAACTATTGTGTGCCGTAATAAAAATGATTTCTATATTTTCAGTATCTATTTCATTTAGCAAATCGAAGCCAGTCTTACCGGGCATATTAATGTCTAGAAACAATAATTGTGGCTTTAACAACATTATTTTATTCTTTGCATCTTCTACGCTGGTACAAGTTGCCAATACATTTATTTGCGGGCATAATTGCTTAAGCAGAATTTGTAACCCACTTAACAACAACAATTCATCATCAATTAAAATTGCATTTATCATATTGAGCCTTTTATACTATATAAGGAAGTGTTATGGTAGCTACTGTTCCGGCCTGGGATATATTATCGACCATTTTATCCCTTATCGTAAGACTACAATCTATTTTATACTTTTCATTTAGCAGTAACAACCGTTGTCTAATATTATCAATACCAACTGACTTGTGCGTCTTATTTTTTGTTTCTGCTTTCATCAATCCTACACCATTATCTTCTATACTACAAATTAGTTTTTTATTTTGTAAGGAATAACGTAGCCTTAACTTTTTATCTCCTTCTTTATTTAACAATCCATGCCAGATTGCATTTTCTACCAATGGCTGTATCATCATGGGCGGTATTTTTACTTCGTTAGAATCGATGCCATTGTCAATGACAATTTCAAAAGAAAATGCGTTATTGAATCGTAAATTTTCAATTTCTATATAATGCTGTATATACTCATTGTTTTGTTGCAAACTTATAAATGATTCGGTAGAATGGTTAAGTGTGAGGCGTATCATTTTAGCAAACTTTCCTAAATACTTATTGGCTTGACCTTGCCTATTTTCCAAAATCATACTTTTAATAGTACCCAAACTATTAAAAATAAAATGAGGATTCATTTGTGTATGCAATGCCTTCATTTCATAATCAGCCAATTTATTGTCAATATTTGCTTTGTGCTTAATTATTTTAATTCGATACCTCAATAAAAAAAATATTGACATTGCGAGTACTAACAAACAAGACATCCTAAACCACCAAGATTGCCAGTAAGGCGTAGCGACAACTATGGTAATTTTTTTAATTGCTTCTTCCCCATATTTATCTACCGCTTTTAAAAAAACCTCGTAAGAGCCAGCTTTAAGATTATTAAGTTGTATAACCCTATTGTATTTTATAGGTAGCCAACTATCATTATTTAATTTATAATAAAAGAGTAACTGTTCGGCAGTTTCAAAATCAATTATGGTAAAATTGATAGATACTTGTTTTACTCCAAATTCTAAATTTAATTTGTCATTAATACCAAATTGATATTGGTTGGCATCTACCTCCACATTTGTAAATAAGATATTATGGTAAGGTTGGCTTTGAGAACCAATAGCAATTGGAATTAATCCAATAAAATTATTATAAATTGCTATTAATTTTTTAGAAAGGGAATCGTAATAAATTGTTTTACTAGAAACATCGTCATCCGGTAAGCCATCATAATTTCCAAGTATTTTAATTTGGCTTGTGTTTTCATCTATAGATATAAGCTTGTGGGCTTGCAACATCCAAATATGTTTATCAATAACTTTTGAAAAGCTCTCAATTGCTCCATTGGGAAAATAAACTTGATCATTGTAAACTATGTATTTCCTGTTAGTAATATCATACTTGATTAAATTATTATCTGCCGTTTGCAACCATAAAAATCCATTTCCATCAGCTGTCATTGCGGTTATGTCATCGTTAAATTTATTACTACCTGCATATACATTTATTAAAGTATCAAACTTGTTCGTATTATAATTATACCTACTAAGGCCATGCCCACCTATCCATACGTTGTTAAAAGAATCAAATACGATATGCTTTACTCTTTTAAAAGGCAATGCTGGGTTTGATGAAGCATTATAATAAGTTGCACTCCTATCCTTTAAATTAAATTTTGTTACAACCCCTTGCATAAAATAAAGAATCCAAGCATTGCCATATTTGTCGGCAGGGTATAAAATAGGTAATTCATAGCTATTTGTATCAGCACTGGAAATGGGCAACTTAAGCTTACCATATTTATAATTGTTTACATTAAACCAAACAATTCCTGCATTTGTGGCAATCCACAAAGTATCTTGATAATATTGCTGGATGCTTCTAATTTCGTTCCAAGAATCTTTGGCATTAAAAAAAATTATTTTTTTCTCTATTTTTAAAGTAATTGCATTTACTATGATTAAGCCGCTATCATATTTTGCATATTTACCTACATAATATTTATCTCGATATCTTAAAATGGTATTGATATACCCAACGTCCTTGTTTGCATCTACCTTGTCTAATCGCAATTCTTGAATGGATGTCTTAGTTTTCCTTTGCATATACAATCCATTTCTTGTACCTATCCAAAGTCTTTTTTCTTTATCAATAAAAAATTGGGTACAAACCAAATCTTTTAATACAATATTTGTGTCAATAAATATTTTACCAGTAAGGGCATTTAACTTCAATTTATAAAATCCGGCTCTAGCATTCAGTAGATAAGAAGTGTCATCTATAGCCAAAATTTTAGAATACCATCTCGTATCTTTTATAACATTAAAGGGCAATTTCGATAATACTTGTTTATTGTTTATTTTGTCATAAAAAACAATAGTATCTCTTCTCATATTCGTGAACAAAAATTTTCCATTCTTGAATTCATTTCTGCTGTAAAAACCATAACCTTGTTGTGAAAAAACGGGATACTTAAAATTGTTGTTTCCTATCTCATGTACATATTCATTCGTTTTGCTGTTATAATAGGCAACGTTATTTTCATTTGCAAAAACTATATACTCATTGTTTCCTAACTCAAAAATTTCTCTTCCGTATAAAATCCTCTTTTTATCTACATCGTTTGCAGTAAATTCATCGTATCTAAAAATCAAATTCGCACCACTATCAAATACATAAAAACCACTGCAAGTGCTCAATGCTATTCTTTTATTACTTAGCAATACAGCGCCCCAATTGTTATTTATAAAAATATCAAAGGCAGTTGTATCTGGAACCCTAAATACTTTAGATGTATAATTTTTTGTATCAAATAACACAAATCCTTTTGTGGTGGAAATTCCCAACTGGTTATTCCCAAAGTTTCTTAAAAAACGAACATTGTTGCTTGGGAGCTGAATTTGTTTATTGTTTACAAAGTAATTTACAAACTCATAGCCGTCAAAACGATTTAACCCATTCTCAGTTGCTATCCAAATAAATCCAAAATTATCCTGCGCTATACTTGTTACATTATCATTGCTCAATCCGTTTAAATAATTATATTTAGTAAGAGCATTTGTTGTTAAACTATTTAATACACTGTCATTTTGAGCACAAACATTTGTACCATAACAGAAGGTAATAAATAGTATAAGAAAATATTTTTTTAACAACTTGATGAATTTATTTCTATTGATTTTTAAAAACAAATAATTAATAGTGCTCCTATTGTCCTACCCAAAAGTATTAAAAGATTAAACCATTAATTTCCTTAATAAAACTGAAGAAATTTATATTAATGAATTTATAAGCTCAAAAAAAAGTCTAAAGTTTAAAGATTTTCAACACAATAAACGACACGATTCTGTATCATTTTTTTATGATTAACCAGATAAGAAATAATCATAAAATACCAATACAAGTTCATTTTTTGTATTTAAGTGCTATATTCTATTTTCCTGATAATACAAATTTACATTAAGTAACCATGTTAACTTCTATAAATTAGTTGCTTATCACTAATAGCTCCATTGGTTTTGTATGCACGACCGTTCAATAACGATTAGCTGCCGATTAGAAAAAGCAACTTACAAAATAAATAAATATTTTATTCCCGATTAGAAAATTTGCCCAACCGATAAATAAAACCCACTTGTCTGCAGCCTTATATTAGAGTTAGGTTTGTACAAATAAAAACATGTCAGAGCAGTTAACGCTAAAGGTTCAGCCAAATGGCACATATAAACTTAGTAAAGTAAGTAAAAAGAAAAGAACTGCTATTAAAGTAGTTTATATAAAAATAAAAATATTTTTCTGGAATCTATCGCCCAAGCACTGGTATGATACCTTTAAGAATATACATATTGATATGAATGAATTCATTTCCAAAAAAACAAATAAAGATAAGCACCCAAAAAAATACAGCAATTAATTTTAATAGAAAAAAATATTTGCAAAATAAAAAATGCTATTCAATTGGATAAAAAATACTGCAGGTAGAGAAAGGTATGTATTAACCATTGCAAGTAGTATTATAGTATTATTTGTTGCATGGGTATTGGGTATGATTTTTATGCCAAAAAACAATGCTGAAAAACGGAATAAAAAACTAGAAGCTGTTTGGTATAGCACAACCGATAGTGGTTTTAAAAGATTGGAAATAAAAAGAAGTGGCTATTTCTATTTTGATGATGTGCAAAAAAATAGAAAATCATTTAATTACAAAGGAGTAATTACAGAAATAATAGAGGATACATTCACCTTAATAGCTTTTTATAACGACACGATCTTTTATCATAAGATAGTTGCATTAAACAAAAACGGCTTTCAATTAAAAAGCATAAAAGATTCATCAATACTAAATTTTGTAAAAGAAAAATAAGTATGAATAAATATATCTCATTTACATTTTTAATGTTAGTAGCATTCACAAACGTGCATGCAAAATGCAACTTTGACACTACTTATACTTACTACGATGCTGCCAGAAATAAATATGTATTAGTCAGAACTGAATTAGAGTATATACCTGTAAATTCCAAGGAGAGCTCATCGGGTATGTATAGTGGTGGCACTTATGAAAGCAAAAAATTGATAGAAAAAGAATATAAAGAATTGATACAGCTTTTCCATGCTGCTTTAGCCGATAAAAAAGCTCAAACCAATAAAAATATAAAGCCTAATGCGGCAGTAGAAATTAGTATTGGCAACAAAAAAACAAATTTTTTACTAAAATCAACTTCGGCAATTAATATATCGATAAACAATTTTTTAAAAAAATCAATTAAACATCAATCAACATGAAACAGTATATTTTATTAGCCTTCTCAATCTCTTTTTTTACGTTAACAAATGCTCAAAAAATGAAAACAACTCCTGTGCAAAAACCAGCAAAAACGTTTATTGTAAATGCTGCTACAGCAAAAGATTTGCCTAGTGGAATAACGTTTATCAATAATAAAATTACCCTTAAAAGTGGTTACAAATTTGAACAACTACCAAATAATGGAGGAGTAAATGTGGTAAATGCAAAAGCCATAATTACGGGAACCTTCGAATGTGGATGCTCAGGGGGGGCAACAGCCAGTTGTACTATGACAATATTAGGGAATACCCTTTATTGTCAAGGAGGTACTTGTTGCAGATTTATAACCACAGTTGATTCTCCAAAGATATCAGATATGCAAATGAAACAAAATTAAAATTATACGAGTAATATGAAAAAATTATTAATTCCCACACTAACCTTTTTCCTCTTTAGCTGCACTTCAAAACCTTGGAACAAAGAAGCACCAAAAAGTGGCGCATGCAAGACAATAAAAAATATGTAGATGATGGTACAGTTACTGTAGAAAAAGCAGAAAAAATGTATGCAAAGTACAAATAAGAAGCAGAGCTAAATGCCGACAAATACAATCAA
>JANMGS010000221.1:0-7322 GCA_031374745.1 Ferruginibacter sp.
GCTTATTCTTTTCCACCAATTTTGCTGTTGCCCAATGTTCCAATTGGTGGTGAAGTGGTTCAAGCAATGCTGCAATAGAAACTAATGCAAGCAACATCAGCACAGGATTGTGATGGGTTGCTCTTTCTAAAAAAGGATGAAGCAATAAGTTGAGTTATTAGAATACGAGTGGTAAAGCAATTACAGCCTGCATACTTGTAACAAAACAAAAGTGTATTATTATTTTTTATCAAAAACAATTTATTTTATCCTGTTATATTTCTTTAACACATCTATCACCAGTTTATGCGGCAGTGCATAAGCTTTATTGCCATTTATTCCTTCCATTGTTTCTGCAGCCACCATGGCATTGATGATGGCTTCTTCAACAGCCTGCACGGTTCCGTTAAACAACGGGTTAATCATATCATTGGGCAGCTCATCCAATTTTGTAAAATCTGTTCTTTGAAAAGCATTTGGATTTGCGGTTGAGAAACTAATAAAAATATCACCCGAACCATTTTCTCCCCGTCCACCAACTTTACCTACACCTAAAGCAATTCTTGCAGCAATTCTTTTTAGCTGGTGTGGTAATAGCGGTGCATCTGTTGCCAGTACCACGATGATAGAACCGTCACCTGGTTGATAAGATGGCGGAGCTTTAAATTCATAATTCATGGTGTCTTTCAGTTCTTTACCAACAGGTACACCGGCGATAGTAAAATTATTTTTGCTTCCAAAGTTGGATTGTACCAATACACCAATGGTATAAGTGGAGTCTTTAATTTTTATAATTCTTGATGCAGTGCCAGTTCCCCCTTTAAAACCCAAGCACATCATTCCAGCGCCACCACCCACATTTCCTTCTTTTAGCAAACCTGATTTTGCACTGTCTAAAGCTTCGTACGCATTTTCTTCTTTTACATGAAAACCATAAATGTCATTTAAAAAACCATCATAGGTTTCGGCCACTACAGGATAGGTGTACCAAAAATCTTCTTTGTACCAGCCTGTTTTTACATACCATTTTAAAACGGCATCTCTTACCGTTCCTACACTATTTGTATTGGTAATCATTACCGGGCCTTCTAAAAAACCAGATTCGGTCATCCAAGTTGTTCCAGTCATTTCACCATTGCCATTTAGCGTATACCAGTTGGCATAAACAGGATTGTTATTTTTTCCTCTTGGCAAAATGGCTGTAACACCGGTACGCACCGGGCCTTTACCTCGTATATTTTTTCCCGTTCCAGAAATGATGGTGCTAAAGCCCACTTCCACTCCTTTTACATCGGTGATGGCATTGAATTTTCCTGGGGTGCCTTCAAACGGAATTCCGATATCCCGGGCACGTGGTTTTTGTGCAAGCAAGTTAAAGCAAAACAAAAGGGCGAAGATGAAAGCTGTATTTTTTCTCATGCTGGTTTATGTTTTTTTGCAATTATTGTATTTTTTGAAATGCTGTTTTTACACCATAGTTAATGAGCCATGCTTTTGTGATTTTTTTATGCACAGTATCCTGCGGATTGGCCTTCATATCAAATTCAATTTGGCGGTCGCTGCCATCACTATAAAAAAACTTTGTGGCCGATTCCGGTTTCAGTTCAATCTTTTGCCCGTTGGGGTTGACCCTAAAAAGTTTGTTGCCGTTGCGTTCAATATTTATTTCACTGGTTGTTTTATATTTTCCAACAAACTGCTGCATAGTTACAGTATCCATCGTTATTTCTTTGTGTTGATAAGGCATTACTACAGGTTTGCCGTTCATTATATGTTGCAGTGCCGTGGCTATTGCCGGGGAAGGAGAAGCGTTGTTGGACAGTACAATAAAAGTCTGGTCTTTATCAACATTTCTTGCCAGGTATGTTACATAGCCAGGCCATCCGCCTGAGTGAGCTAAAACATAACCCAAATCTGTTTTTTCCATAAATACGCCAAAACCGTAGTGCGTTTTCTTTACAGTATCAATCAGCGCTTGCTCTTTCAGCATTTCATTTTGTGTGGCTTCGCTAAGCAGGGTATGATTTTTTACTGACCTGTCCCATTTTAATAAATCTGCTGTAGTGGAATTTACAACACCATCTCCTTGTATGCCATCTAAATATATTACAAACTTTAAATCGGCAATACTGTCTGGCATTAGGTGTTTTTTCAAACTATCATTATATTCAAACCCATAAGCATAATTGGCAATGGTATCTTTTAATGAGCGGCGGGTATTATAAATTCGGGTATGGTTCATTTGCAATGGTTGAAAAATATTTTGTGCCATAAACGCACTAAAAGATTGCCCCGAAACTTTTTCTACAATAGAAGCAAGCAGGGCATAAGCAGTATTGCTGTAGGTCCATTTGGTACCCGGCGCAAATAAAACCGGCAGCTTTTCTTTGGCAAGAAAAGCAATCATATCCTTATTGAAAGCAACCTTACTATGATCCCATTTATTGTTCATGGCTTCTTCATAATCGGGTAGGCCAGATGTATGAGTAAGCATTTGGTAAATGCTGATGCCGCTGTAAGGCAACTCTGGAAAATACTGCCGCAGTGAATCAGTGAGATTTAATTTGCCCTTATCTTTCAACATTAAAATAGCGGTAGCAGTAAATTGCTTGCTTACCGAAGCCAGTTCAAATACAGCGGAATCATTCAGCATGCGTTTGGTATCAAAATTGGAATAGCCATAGGATTTTTGAAAAATTATTTTCCCATTTTCTGCCACTAGTACATTCCCATTAAAGCGGTACTGGGTTGCTTCAGCAGTAAGGTACTCATCTAATTGTGCCGTTGTTTTGTTGGTTTTTTTATTTGAGTTACAGGCAAAAAATAGGATTGTTGCAAATAATATAAAAATGTTTTTTTTCATTGTTTCTGGTTTTATTTATTCAATTTATTTCTTTTTCTTGCGGCATAGGTATATTATTTTCCTTCAATCGATTTTATAATCAACCCCAATACATCAGCTATTTTAGCATCATCCATCCACCGGGATACTATTACTAAATCGTGTTCTTTATCAACAATAATATAATTTCCTCCAAAGCCAACTGCATAATAGACTTTTTCAGAAATGTTTTTCATTTGTGCCTGGTTGGTATTGAGCCACCACATATAACCGTAATTTTTATTGGCAAAAGAAGATTGTTGTAATTCGTTGATCCATTTTTCTGACAGCAATTGCTGGTTTTTCCATTTCCCATTTCTTAAAAATAGCAAACCAAATCTTGCATGGTCGAGCGTATTGATAAATATACCACCGCCATGGTGGCCACCACCGCTTACCGATTGTATCATCAGCCCATCCATATTCACAAAGGAGTTTTCATAACCATACCATCTCCAGGTAGTAGATGCACCAATGGGATCCATGATCTTTTCTTTCAACACTACCGGTAAAGGTTTACGCCAAACCTGTAACAATGAGTAGGCTAATAGATTTACACGAACATCATTGTATTCGAAAACTGTACCCGGTTCCTGCATATTTCTATTTTTCCAATCATCAATGCCGCCTTCTTTTGGAGGCCTATCTGCCCAGTCATACAAGCCAAACAAATTACCCGACCAGTCAGAAGATTGCGTTAACAAATGCTCCCATGTTACTTTTGAATTGTGCTCCCCATCAAAAGATTCATCCCATACATATTGGTTTACTTTGTCATTCACATTTTTTATCAGGCCATTATCTAATGCTAATCCTGCAATGGTTGATAAATAACTCTTGGTTGTACTAAAGGTCATATCTACCCTATTCACATCTCCCCACTGTGCTACAATAAATCCATTTTTTATTACAAGCCCTGCTGGCCCTCCTCGTTCTTTCATGGGGCCAATAATTTTATAACCTGGCTCTCTCGAATAAGATTTCATATTGGCTATGCGTAAATCTTTGTCCACTTTATTTTCACTTCTTAGCGCAAGAGCAACTGCACTATCCAATAAGGGCTTATTCATTTTAAGCTCTTCAGGTTTTTTTACCTGCCATTCGGCATCGGGATAATAAGGTTGCTGTGCCTGAACGGTAAATGTGTAAAGACATATAATAAGAGGTAATATTTTTCTTTTCATTTTTATCTACTTGAATGCGGAGGCATTTATTAATGTATAAAATCTTTTTGGGGTTATTGTTTTAGAGCAATATAAATACCAACAATGGTAAGCGGTAAAATAAGTGATTTTTTTTCATGACTATCTATTGATGATAGAGAACAAGATAAATTTTATTTGCTAATAATACAACAACAATTTTGTGGTTTTCTAGGCAATAGCTTAACCCTAGTAATAAATATACTGTCGAAGGAATTCGCCTAAGGCCAATTCTACGGCGAACACGCCACTGTAGGAATTCGCCTGCGGCGAATTCTATAATGAACATGTTGCTGTAGGAATTCGCCTGTGGCGAATTCTGTGATGAACATGTTGCTGTAGGAATTCGCCTGTGGCGAATTCTGTAATGAACTCGCCACAGGCGAGTTCCTACCACGGCAGGAATTTGCCTGTTTGGAATTCTGTGATGAACTCGCCACAGGCGAGTTCCTACAAAAATTGGCCTGTTTCAAATTTTATGAAATACAGGCTGGTATAGGAATTCGCCTGTGGCGAATTCTATCATAAACTCGCCACAGGCGAGTTCCTACAAATTGACCGCCACCACCTGATTTATTCGATTGGAATTCCAGGCGATTTTTTTGGATTTTATTAGCGATTGTATTCTAGAAATTGAATGCTTTTGCTCACCAATATAATTATTTATAAACGTACATTACCAAATAGCCTCGGCTGCATCTTCACCCGTATTTATAGCGCCCTCCATAAAGCCTTGCCAGTCCGCTAAATGTTCGCCAGCAAAATGAGTATGTAAAAAATGCTTCTTTAATACTTCCTGTGTAGACTTCCATTGCCCAATTCCATAAAGCGCATATGCACCTCTCGAATAAACATCACTTGCCCAGTTGTAATTTATTTGTTTTTCATAATAGGGTTTAATATCCTCAAAAGCTTTTTTTAATGATAGTTGTACAATATTAAATTTCTCATCATCTGTCATATTATTTATTACATCTGCCTTGTCGCCTATGCTATATGAGATTAATACCCCTTTTTTTGATGGTTGGTTTTTAGTGGCATGATAAAAATAGTGGGCAGGCATATCTGTAATTAAATCAAAATTTTCTGCTTTCCAAAAACGCTCATTAAATAGTAGGGGGTTTTTATTTATGCGGGCATATTGCAAAGAATTAATAGCATCTTGAAGTGCTATAGGCAGCGCAGGCTCCCATTTTATTTTAGTTAAAGAAAAGGTAGGTGCTGTGCAAATAATTTTATCTGCTTTTAGTATTTCTCCATTGGAACAATGTACTTCCACACCCATCTTATTTTGTACAATTTTTGTAACGGTACAATTCATTTTTACTTTTTCTTCGCCAACATGTGTTGCTAGTTTTTTTGCTAGTATTCCATTGCCATCTTTTATTTTAAAATCCATCTCATTTTTTTCGCTGCTTTCTGCATACTCGCCTAAGGCAGCTAAGGCAGATACATGCCTTATGCTTTCACCAAAATCTGTACTATCGCCCAATTCTCTTACAGCCAAATCAAAACCTTCACACCCATTGTTGTTCAGATACCGCCACCAATCCATTTTATCTAGTGTCGTTTTTTCTGCCACAGACATTGTTGCATACCTTTTTTTTAATAGTTCAAATTTATCTTTCCAGGGCCTTGAAAAATCCCACTCCTTATTTTTGTAATAGCGGTTGTCGTATATGAGGTGTGTATCAAATTGGTTATTGTCAAGTGTAAGTTTCATTTCTGCACAGAGCGTTCGCAGGCGTGTATGCGATTCGCCCACCCACTCTGCCCCGAGCTCCACTACTAGTTTTTCGGCCTCATCTATTGTATGCGAAAAAACCCTGCCACCAACCCTATTGCGAGCTTCTATAATAGTAAAGTCAATATTTTTTTGTTTTAATTTTTTGGCCGCCGCCAAGCCAGCAAAACCTGCTCCAATAATAATTACTGTAGGTTTTTTACCAATAGCAAAAGTTGGCGAAAAAAGCATAGCAGTAGAAAATAATGCGGAGTCCTTTATGAAATCTCTCCTTTTCATATGAGTGTTGTTTTGGTAATATTTTAATAAATTTAATGTGTTTTTTCCTTTAATTATTACTTGACTCGAAGAAATCAGAAAATATTTACCTTTTAAATGGATACTCTTTGCATAGCATATTTGCATGGAAATACTAATAAACAATTGCTTGGGTACAATGAGGCTTTTATCAGTACTAGCGAAAGGATTATACCCTTAAAAATATTTGTGTTTTTACTTAATAGCTTTTTTAAAAATTGATTCCATAATTTAATTGGCGACTTGCTAAAAAAAATTTTAATATTGTTAAGGCTTTATCTATCCTTAATTTATTTTTCAATACACCCATAAATCTTGATAGGTGTATTTCTGTTACTATTATATCCTCTATCGTTTCGGCAAACAATATTTTTTTTCGATTATTGTCCCCACCAGCTCAAAGTAAAGTGGTTGGTAGATACAGCAACCACTAAGTCAACTAAACATATTTTTAGGGCAGTCCATTTTACTTTGTGGCAACTATCTGTTGGTTTTTTACAAATAACTCAGCCACTTTTTTTCGGGATGGCTGCTCTTGTATTTATCATACCATTTACACAGGGGGTATAATGCAATTACAACAGCTATCCAGATGGCATAGGCTACTGCCAGGCTATACCCTTCGCCAGGTACTATAAATTTCCATGGCATACCCGGTGCTCCTTTCAATCCTTCGGCAAAACTATGCCCCCGTGAGAGGTAAAGCAAAATATTGATAGTGCTCAATACATAAAAGTGAATGATATAATAGAACATCGGCACCCTGCCATACACTATAAATATTTTTGAAAGCCGGCTTCCCGTTTTATTTACCAATCCAAGAAAGATAAGCGCAGGCCCAATAGTAGCACACATAAACAACAACGAAGGTGGATATTTTTGTACATTCATAAAAGACAAGAAAGTATACAGGGCATTTTTTTGCCCAGACCAATGTAGTGGGTCTCCGTAAGCATTTGTAAAACGCAGTACTGCAAAAAATGCTAATAAGCCTAGCCCAGTTCTTATGAGAATTTTATTTCGCTGCTCAGTCTCGTAAGTTGTAAGAATCTTACCAAAACAATATCCCAGCATCATTAACCCACTCCAGGAAAGAAAGGGATAAAAAATAAACAGGCTGTGTCCGCTCCACAAATTGATTCCTCCCTGTCTGTGCAGTAGGTTCCACCAAAAAGGAAATGCACCTTGGTGATAAGCTTCTGCAAAATCGAGGATATTA
>JANMGS010000234.1:0-5064 GCA_031374745.1 Ferruginibacter sp.
GCAACCATTGGAGCACCTTGGTTTATTTCTACTTTAAACTCACGCTTCATTCTATCAATAATGATCTCCAAATGCAACTCACCCATACCACTCAAAATGGTTTGGCCAGTTTCTTCATCGGTCTTTACTCTTAGTGTAGGATCCTCCTCAACAAGTTTGGCAATTGCCATACCCATTTTATCAACGTCGGCCTGAGTCTTTGGCTCAATCGCAATTGAGATTACAGGCTCAGGGAAAGTCATAGATTCCAATACGATTGGATGATCTTCGTGACACAATGTATCCCCTGTTTTGATATCTTTAAATCCTACTGCTGCACCAATATCTCCTGCTTCAATAAAATCTACTGGGTTTTGTTTGTTGGCATGCATCTGCATAATACGACTGATACGCTCTTTCTTACCAGTACGGGTGTTCAATACATAGCTACCAGAATCTAAACGACCACTATACGCACGGAAGAAAGCCAAACGACCCACAAAAGGATCTGTCATAATCTTAAATGCCAATGCACTAAATGGTTCTTTAGGGTCTGCATGACGTAAGATCTCTTCTTCTGTATCTGGATTAATACCTTTTACGGCTTCAATATCCAATGGTCCAGGTAAATATCTTACTACCGCATCCAATGCTGTTTGTACACCATTGTTTTTGAAAGATGAACCACACATCATCGGAATAATAGAAATATCAATGGTTGCTTTACGAATAGCTTCATGCATTTCTGCTTCGGTAATAGAGTTAGGATCATCAAAGAATTTTTCTAAAAGTTTCTCATCATAATCTGCAACTGCTTCTACCAGTTCTTGACGATATTGTGTTACTTCTTCCAACATTTCGGCAGGAATAGGCACTTCTTTAAAAGTCATTCCTTTATCGTGCTCGTTCCATACAATACCTTTCATGGTAATCAAATCTACCACACCAGTAAAATTATCTTCTGCACCTATTGGTAATTGAAGAGGAACAGCTTTAGCGCCCAACATTTCACGAACTTGTTTTACCACGTTCAAAAAATCGGCACCACTTCTATCCATTTTATTTACAAAACCAATACGAGGTACTTTGTATTTATTTGCTTGGCGCCATACTGTTTCAGATTGTGGCTCTACACCAGATACTGCACAAAACAATGCAAGCAAACCATCCAATACACGAAGACTACGCTCTACCTCTACGGTAAAATCCACGTGGCCTGGGGTATCAATGATGTTAAATTTATATTCTTTGGTATCGGCAACTTTTTTGCCATCTACCATGGGAAAGTTCCAAAAGCAAGTAGTAGCCGCACTGGTAATAGTGATACCTCTTTCTTGTTCCTGAGCCATCCAATCCATTGTAGCGCCACCATCATGTACTTCACCTATCTTATGGTTTACACCGGTGTAGTAAAGGATACGCTCTGTAGTAGTGGTTTTACCAGCATCAATGTGCGCAGCAATACCAAAGTTTCGTTGATAACGTAAGTCTCCCATTTTGTTTTTTTTGTTTAATTGTATTTAAAGAAATTGTATTTTTTTGTTTGCCAGCAAAAACAACAGCTATGTTCGGCTTCATTGGCGTCGCACATTTCAACTGTATATCTTGACTGAACTTTTTATTATAGCGTAAATCGCTATAATCTCCTCCGTGGGTAAGTCCCCCTTGGGGGATTTAGGGGGCTAGGCTGTATGTTTGTTATGCTCTCATATAATGCTAAATCATTCAACCTCCATCTATAATGATATTTGCTGATGCTTTTAGCGGCGCAAAGGTAGGGGAATTTATGAAATAAACAAGCCTAATATGCTCGAAAGCACAAAATGTTATGAACCATGGGTTCGACTTTTTAAAATCGTTATTTAAAGAAGAATGAGAATTTTCTAGTGCAAAATGGTTAATACAACGCCTGTATTTGTTGTAACGCTGGCAGTTGGTTGTATGTTTAAACTTCTAATGGTAGTATTGGCGCTCACTATCACTGTTCCAAAATTAATAATCACATCTGTATATTGGTCAGGCAAAGTACCACAACTCCAGTTACCTACATTGTTCCAATCAGTGTTTATTGCTCCTGTCCAAGTATTATTGAATTTAAGTGTAAAAGGATCTCCAATAATACCATTTGCTATACAACGAAATTGTTCTCCGTATCTAGTAGATGATATATTAATAAGGCCAAGTGCAGCACTATTGGTACCGCTATAATTTGCGTTGTCAGTTATATTATTAAATTGAACACTATCGGTACTGTTTTGCCATTGATATGGACCAGCAAGGCCGGAGTAGATTGTAGATGATCCGATTGGGTTACACAATATTAAACCTGTAGAACAAGGGTTACCTTCTAATTGAAAACTGATTGTATTGGAAATTACATCTCCATAAAGCCAACAGCCAGTACTACCATCTGAAGTTCCCTTCATCGTAATAGCAAAATTATTGGCTATATAACTATTTTTTATCTTTAATCTATAAATAAGCGAAAATGGGGTTCCGCAGTCATATAAAGGGTCTCCATAATTGTCACATGGACTTGGGGTTGAACCTCCTCCTGGACAACATGATTGACCAGAACCGATAAAGTAAAATCCAGCACCACCAACAACCAAGCCTCCTGAAGGGCAGGCTCCGGTGCAACCAGAACTCAATACCCAATTAGAGGGAGAAAGAGAAACATTAACTACATTAATATTAGGATTATTAGAGAGAAAAAAACCATGAATCCAACTAATATCTGCCCCTTTATTCCATCGTGCATTTATAATTCTGACTTCCACTATTGTAGAAGAATCTGGATTGAGGCATATAAGTTTACCATTTATGACAGTTGAACCATTGCTCGAAATAAAAGTTACAGTAACAGTAGGGGGGGCAGCATTGCAAGTATTAAAACGACCAGTAGTGGTAATGTTACTTACGTTTATAGGTTGTGATTTAACAATAAATATAAAACTAAAAAAAAATAGGAAACTGAAAATGATTTTTTTCACATGAATTGTATTGTTATAAATAAAAACTAATTCAAAAATAGCGATATTAATTTTTAACAACTATAATTAATAATATTAAGCTCTACATTTTGTTAACTCCAAATAAAAGCAATTAACCTTTGCTTTAAGCAAACAAAACTTAACGTATCCAACAAACAACGTTTCACTCAAACTACAGAATTACTTTAGCTAAAAATAATTTATTAAAAATTATCAAAGCATTAATTGTACTCATTTAGATTGCCTCTTACATAAATGCATTGAATAAAACCGAATGGTGGGTAAAATATATTGGCATTATTTTTATCACCATTAAGGCATCAACCTAAAAACGATTTTTATTTTCTGATATAAGCTTGGTTTTTATCTTCCTTTTTTTGCTCGTACATATATATGGTGCACAAGCTGCCTATACGCACAATGCGCTAGGAGAATTTTTTAGAGAAGCTTGGCAGCTAAAAAGAAACCCATACGATAAGATACTGCTTTTTAATTTTAACTTTTTGCTGGCCTGCCCCGAAATAGACTTATTGTACAACAAATATAAATTACCACAAAAATGGTTTGGCACCATTACAAATATGGGGATTCTCTGCCTGGCTACCATTTTTGAACTAATAGAATGGGGCGTAGCCGAATTTACTAGCAAAGAAACTGGCGAAACCTATGTAGCTACGCAAGGCGATGTGTGGGATGCACAAAAAGATATCATTTTGGTATTGATAAGATCTATGATTGTAACAAGTTATATGAAGTATTTGGGTAAAAGCATAAATTAATTGACGTAAATAAGGTAAAAGAGTAAATAAAGTATTTAAAGTAAATAAGTAAATAAAGTGAATAATGCGAGTAAAGAAACAAGGGAGGCTTACATAGAAAAACCAACGCCTAAATAAACGAGTAGATTACAGAGAAAATGTTGAACTTTATCATTCATATTTATAAAGGTCTTCGCTTTGTCTTTAAACATTCTACTTACCGGTGCAAATGGCTATATAGGCCAACGACTCATTCCAGTTTTATTGGAGCAAGGGCATTCTTTACTTTGTTGTGTGAGAGACAAAGAGCGGTTTGAAGATGAGCACCAGCACCCAAATTTACAAACGATAGAAATAGATTTCTTAGCAGACAACAACGATATTGTTTTTCCTGAAGCAATAGATGCTGCTTATTTTTTAATACATTCTATGAGCAGCGACGGCGATTTTGAAGCAAAAGAATTGGCAACTGCAAAAAACTTTTTAGAAAAAATCGAAAAAACCGATTGCAAGCAAATTATTTACCTTACAGGCATTGTAAATGAATCACATTTATCTAAACATTTGCATTCCCGCTTAGCAGTAGAAAACAAATTAAAAGAAAGTGTTATACCACTCACAGCCTTGCGTGCAGGCATCATTGTGGGCTCTGGAAGCGCATCGTTTGAGATTATTAGAGACTTGGTAGAAAAACTGCCGATTATGATTACACCAAAGTGGTTGAATACAAAATGCCAACCCATTGCAATTAGGAATGTAATACAGTTTTTATCGGGGGTACTGTTAAAAGAAACTTGCTTTAACAAGCATTACGATATTAGCAACGACGAAATTTTGAGCTACAAAGAAATGCTATTGCAATTTGCAGGAGTACGAAAACTAAAGCGATTGATCATTACAATACCTATAATGACACCCAGAATTTCATCTTATTGGTTGTATTTTGTAACGTCTACCTCTTATTCCTTGGCTATCAATTTGGTAAATAGCATGAAGGTGAATGTTATTGCCGAGCCCAATACATTGGCTAAAGAATTGAATATAGATTTACTTTCTTATAAAGCAGCGGTACAATTGGCTTTCGAAAAAATTGAACAAAATTTAGTCCTTAGTAGTTGGAAGGATTCTTTTAGCTCCTCTAATGCAAACCAGCAATGGATGAATCAAGTGGAAGTTCCAACTTTTGGATGTTTTAAGGATTTGAAATGGCGAGCGCTTAAAGACAATACTATTGAAAATGTACTTGAAAATATTTGGAGCATTGGCGGTGCAAAAGGATGGTATTATGGTAACAGGTTGTGGAAAATGAGAGGTTTTGTAGATAAAATGGTAGG
>JANMGS010000251.1:0-12555 GCA_031374745.1 Ferruginibacter sp.
ATGAAAATTAGAATAAATAAAATATTGTTTTCAATCTCAATTTTACTAATTGCGATAGTATTTGCTGGCTGTAAAAAATTTACAGAAGTAGAACCCGTATCTCAATTTAGTATAAAAGATGCTTTTTCGGATGTATCCAACGCTACTACAGCACTCATTGGTGTGTATGATGAATTGCAAGGAGACAACGGATATGGAATTCGTATAAGCATGTATTATCCTTATGACACAGATGAAGGCATTGTGTCTGGAAATATTGACAATGGAAGAAGAGGAGTGGGCCGTTACCAATTGTTATTGAGTAATGCAGAAATTGCAAACCCTTTTAGGCAGTTATACCGTGGGGTAGAAAAAGCCAATTTATGTATAGAGCAAATTCCTCTAATGCCTCAATACACTACTGGTAGCGCAACGGAACAAGCGGCATTAAAACGTTTATACGGCGAAGCATTAACGCTAAGGGCACAATATTTTTTTGAGCTTATTCGCAATTGGGGAGATGTACCAGCACCAATGATACCGGCTTATAGGCAAACAGATTTATTTATTCCATCTTTTGATAGAGATTCTACTTACGATAAAATAATAGCCGATCTAGCCATTGCAAAAGATCTTGTGCCATGGAGATTGGATGCAGGTCCACGCAATGAGCGTATAACCAAAGGTGCAGTAAAAGCGTTGCGTGCAAAAATTGCACTTTTTCGGGGTGGTTACTCCTTACGTAGCAATAGACAAATGGAGCGCAGAAGTGATTACCTTACTTACTATGCAATCGCAAAACAAGAATGTGAGGAGTTAATGGCAAATAGAAATCAACATACGCTAAACCCGAATTATGAAAACGTATGGAGAAATGTAACGTCATTTGTTTATGACCCTCAAGGAGAATTGCTTTTTGAAGTAGGTGCTGGGGGTGGAAATTCAAATAGTGATAGCCGTATGGGTAATTATGATGGCCCTAATTTAAACAACGCTTCCAGGTATGGTGCTGGTGGAGGAGGTATACAAATGTTGCCAAATTATTTTTATGCTTTTGATTCTGTAGATACAAGAAGGGATGTTACCGTAACGCACTTTGCAGTAAATACTTCTTCTAATATTAAAAGTCAAAGACGCTTAGGCGAATTAAATACTGGTAAATATAGAAGGGATTGGCGTGTGCCTTTATTACCTGGTACAGCCCTTAACCCTGGTTACAATTGGTGTTTGATACGTTTTTCGGATGTTTTGTTGATGTATGCTGAGGCAGTGAATGAATTAAATGGAGCCCCAGATGCATCGGCTATTTCAGCTTTTGAAGAGGTAAGAAAAAGAGCTTTTAGAGGTAATACAGGTTTAATAGGTATAACCCCCACTTCTAAAGCAGGTTTTTTTGATGCAATTGTAAATGAAAGATATTTAGAGTTTGGGCATGAAGGCATTCGCAAGTATGATTTATTGCGTTGGAATTTATTGGGAACAAAAATTGCAGAAGCTAGAACTAAAATTCAACAAATGAGCACAAGGGTTGCACCTTATACAAACGTGCCTCAATATATTTATTACAAAAACACAGGCGAAGAAATTACTTATTATACAATTACGGACAGTGTAAATGGAAGACCTTTTTGGAGGCCAACACAAGTACCGCCAACAGGTACAGTAGGCACAGCGCCAGCTTCAGGAGCATCTGCTGCCAGGTGGGTAAGAATAGATTGGGCTCAAAATCTTACAGGCAATGTGATAGATGTGGATGGCAGTGGTTCTAAAACATTATGGTTGGCAATGGCTTTTTACTTTACTCCTGGAAAAAGTGAATTGCTACCCTACGACCAAGGAACGATTGCGGCTTATCAAGGAAGATTAAAGCAAAACCCTGGATACTGATAAAAATTCGTTTTTTCGTTTAACATGAAAAATGGCTACTGCTTTGTTGGTAGCCATTTATTTTTATTAATATTAAAAATTAAATGATACAAGCTTATAAATATTAGTGGAATACTTTTATAAACGTAAAGAATTGAAATTGAAAATTTATTGCACCATATCTTTTTTTTGTGTTTGCTTGCATACTTTACAGGCCCAATCTTTGGTTGGTGTAACTGGTAAAGCGGACACTTCTTTTACGAACTACAGCGCTTGGTTATCGGCAATAAAGAAATATCCAACCATCAAAATTGTAGAACCTATTTCTTCTTCATCCATTGTAGAAAAAAAGAATATTGTTTATAAGAAGTATGGAGAGCGGTTATTGTTATTGGATGTTTTTAGCCCTAAAATAAAGCCAAAAAAAAAGAATATTGCCATAATTATTTTGCATGGTGGTGGTTGGCGCACGGGTAATAGAGCACAACATTACCCAATGGCGCAACGCTTGGCCCAGCTTGGGTATAGCTGCATTACACCTGCCTATAGTTTATCTACAGATGCATTATTCCCCAATGCAATCGACGATATAAATGAGGCAATACTATGGGTGAAAAAAAAAGCCACAATGTATAATTTTGATACAAGCAAAATCGCCATACTAGGTTTCTCCGCAGGTGGCGAGTTGGCCGCTTATATTGGAGCTACAAATACAAACCCTACCTACGCCTCGCATAATACGGCTGTAAAAAACAGTATTAAAGCTGTTGTTGATATTGATGGTATTCTTTCTTTTGTGCATCCCGAAAGTGGTGAAGGTGATGATAGTAAAAAAATATCTGCAGCCACCTATTGGTTTGGATATGCTAAGAAAGATAACCCCACACTTTGGAGCGAAGCCTCCGCTTTAACCTATACAGGCAAATACACACCACCTACTTTATTTATTAACAGTGCTGTTGATAGAATGCATGCAGGCAGAAATGATTACATAAAAATGCTACAAGAAAACAATATTTACACAGAGGTAAAGAGTTTTGAAAATTCGCCCCATACATTTTGTTTGTTTGATCCTTGGTTTGAGCCTACTTTATTGTACATTGATGACTTCTTAAAAAAAGTTTTCGCAAAAAAGAACCAATAATGAGAAGATATGTTTGCTCACTGATACTGCTATTATTTGTTGCAAAAACATTTGCTCAAACGTCTAATCCGCAACAGTTCAAATATATTTTTACTGTTGCAAAAGATGGTACGGGCGATTATATGTTTATACAAGATGCAATTGATGCCATTCGGGTATATCCATTGGCGCCAATAAAAATTTATATTAAAAATGGTATTTACAATGAAAAAATAGAATTGCCGGCAAACAATACGGACGTAACAATGATTGGCGAAAATGTAGATAGTACCATTATCAGTTTCAACGATTACGCAGGAAAAGGAAAGCTTACCACATTTACATCTTTTACAGCCAAAATATCTGGCAATCGTTTTACTGCAGAAAATATAACTTTCTCCAACACTGCAGGTAGCGTGGGGCAGGCATTGGCTTTATATGTAGATGCGGATAAAGCTGTTTTTAGAAACTGTAAATTTCTAGGCAATCAAGATACCATTTTTGCAAGTGGTGAAAATGCAAGACAACTTTTTACCAATTGTTATATAGAAGGAACAACCGATTTTATTTTTGGCCCTGCTACTGCTGTTTTTCAAAATTGTACCATTAAAGCGAAATCTAATTCTTACATAACAGCCGCAAGTACACCAAAAGACAATCTGTTTGGTTTTGTTTTTATCAACTGCAATATCATCGTAGATACTGCGGTTACAAAATTATATTTGGGCAGACCATGGCGGGCATATGCAAAAACAGTTTTTATGTTTTGTAGTTTGCCAAAAGAAATATCACCAGCGGGTTGGGACAATTGGGGGAATACAGAAAATGAAAAAACAGTTTTGTTTGGAGAATATAAAAATACAGGTGATGGAGCCAATACCAGCAACAGGGTAAAATGGTCTAAACAAATTTCGAACAATGAAATAAAAAAGTACACGCTTAAAAATATATTTGGGTACACCCAACATTTGAAAGACCCCAATTGGTTTACTCAAAACATGGAAGATACGTTCAGCAAATACGCAGTTCATAAAACGGCAATAACAGAAATTTTATTGTATAAAAATGCAATACCAAATAATAAAAGTATCTCCAATAAAGAAGCGTCAACCTTTGTTGATAATGTAACCAGAATTACAAATGTGAATATACCTACACTCACCATTTTTAAACCGGTAAAACCGAATGGAAAATCTGTAATTATTTGTCCGGGTGGTGGGTACAGGGTGTTGGCCTTTGATAAAGAAGGTACCCGAGTAGCTGCAGAAATGAACCGTTGGGGTATCACTGTTTTTGTATTGAAATATAGATTGCCAAATGACACGGACAATATTGACAAGAGCCTTGCGCCTCTGCAAGATGCGCAGCAAGCCATTAGATATGTGAGAGAAAATGCAAAAGAATTAGGCGTTAATAAAAACCAGATTGGCATAATGGGTTTCTCTGCTGGTGGGCATTTGGCATCTACAGCAGCTACACATTTTAATTTTAAAGCAGATGTTGAAAATACAGATACGATTTCTGTTAGACCAGATTTTGCCATCTTAATTTATCCTGTAATAAGTTTCGATAGCAGCATTACACACAAAGGATCTAGAAATTTATTGATAGGTACAAAACCCAGTGAAGCACAAGTAGCATTTTTTAGCAACGAATTGCAAGTAAATAAGCAAACGCCTCCTATCTTTTTAGTACATGCTGGCGATGATGGTACTGTGCCAGTACAAAATAGTGTACGATTTTACGAAGCTTGCATACAAAATAAAGTGCCCGCAGAAATGCATTTGTATCCCAAGGGTAGTCATGGCTTTGGCATGAATAATAAAACAACGGATGACAATTGGATGGAGCGATTGAAAAATTGGATAAACAGATTATAAGTGTTGTAGAATGATAAAAAGATTTTTATTATTAAAAATTACGTTGGTATTTGCAATGGCATATTTTGTAAATATTTCTTTTGGGCAGCAAAAAAATGCCCCCGCATCTGTGTGGGTAACAGATAATGGAAATGGTACTTACAATAACCCAATCATACATGCAGATTATTCTGACCCCGATGCAATAAGAGTGGGAGATGATTATTATATGATCGCTTCTAGTTTTACCCAAGTGCCGGGCTTGCCTATTTTGCATTCAAAAGATTTGGTAAACTGGAAATTGATCGGACATGCATTGAATAAATTAATTCCGGAGGAACATTTTAATACAGTGCGGCATGGCGGCGGCGTGTGGGCGCCAAGTATTCGGTACCATAACAACGAATTTTATATTTATTATCCCGATCCCGATTTTGGAATATACCTTATCAAAGCAAAAAAAATTTTGGGCCCTTGGAGTACCCCTGTTTTAGTACAAGCAGGTAAAGGTTTAATAGATCCTTGTCCGTTGTGGGATTTTGATGGAAAAGTGTTTTTAGTACATGCATATGCAGGAAGCCGTGCCGGCATAAAATCAATCATTGTGGTAAAAGAGTTAAATGCTGAAGGAACAAAAGCCATTTCCGATGCGGTGATGGTTTATGACGGGCATGAAAATGATCCTACAATAGAGGGACCTAAATTTTACAAACGCAATAATTGGTATTATATTTTTGCTCCTGCAGGCGGAGTATCTACAGGCTGGCAAGTTGTGCTTAGAAGTAAAAATGTTTTTGGACCATACGAACGTAAAATTGTTATGGATCAAGGTAAGTCATCAACCAACGGACCGCACCAAGGGGCTTGGGTACAAACACAAACCGGCGAAGATTGGTTTTTGCATTTTCAAGATAAAGATGCATACGGAAGAGTAGTACACTTGCAGCCTATGAAATGGGTAAATGATTGGCCAGTTATTGGGAGAGATGAAAAACGCATAGGTAAAGGAGAGCCTGTTGAAGTGAATAAAAAGCCAAATGTAGGTAAAGTCTATCCTATAGAATCTGTCCAGGAAAGCGATGAATTTAACGATGCCAAATTAGGATTGCAATGGCAGTGGCAAGCAAACCCAAAGAATGCTTGGGCATTTACAACCTCACAAGGTTTTCTTAGAATGTTTATCGTTTATAAAGCAGATTCAATAAAAAACAGTTTTGACTTGCCCAATATCCTTGGACAAAAATTTCCAGCCAGATCATTTATGGCCACAACAAAGCTTTCTTTAAAATTAAGTAGAGTAGGTGAAGAATTTGGTATGGCAATTATTGGATTAGATATGGCTACACTAACAGTTGAAAAAAAAGAAGATGGGAGTTACATCAATTTTAGCAAATGTACCAATGCAGATAAAGGTAACCCAGAACAGAAAATAGTTATTGAAAAACTGAATTATACAAGCGAAATCTATTTGCGTGTAAAAGTTTTAAAAAATGCAACATGTGAATTCAGCTTTAGTACCGACGGGAAAATATTTAAAACACTAGAACAAACCTTTACTGCCAAGCAGGGTAAGTGGGTAGGAGCAAGGGTAGGACTATTTGGGACTGCTATTACAAAAATAAACGATGCTGGTTATGTAGATGTAGACTGGTTTAGAATTGAAAAACTTTAATTAAAAAATAAATTCATGAAAAATTGCCTAAAATTTTTATTGTTCTATTGCATCTTAAATGCCCCTTATCACTTACTTGCGCAAAGCAAACAACAAAAAGAAGTGGAAGTAAAAGTTACACAACTCAGCAAGGCAATGATAGAGGGTGATTCGCTTATGTTGGACAAGCTTACCAATGATAATTTAGTGTATAGGCATTCTGGCGGTCATATTGATGATAAGAAAGAATTTATTCATAAGCTGGCCAGTGGGTCAAGTGATTTTGTTAGCATTGAAATATTAGATCAAAAAATTTCTGTAATAAACAAAAAAGTGGTGGTGGTTTACCACACTTTAGAAGCAAAAACAAACGATAATAATAAACCTGCAGAAGTTCATTTGTATGTAATGCTGGTGTGGAAGAAGCAACAGGGTACTTGGAAATTGGTAGCGAGGCAGGCGGCAAAAAAAGTTTAGGTAAAGGGGAAATGAAAAGGAGAACGTTATCGGGAACGTTTGCGTAAATAAAGACCTTTCAATAGCTTTTTCGCTACGCAATTAATGATTAAATTTAAAAGATAATGCAGTGTAAAAAATACATCAACTTGTATTTTTATAAGAGGTAGGATATTTTTAAAAGAATAACAAATAAATCAACGATGAAAAAGTTTGCAATGATGGTGCTTGTTGTTATTAGTGGCTATGCATTTGTGCTTCCAGAAAAAAAGCCTACCATTTTTTTAATAGGCGACAGCACTTGTGCCAATAAACCAACCGACGATAATCCAGAAAGAGGTTGGGGGCAATTGTTCCCTGATTATTTTACCAACGATATAGAAATTCAAAACCATGCAGTAAATGGTAGAAGTACCAAAAGTTTTATAAAAGAACACAGGTGGGATACAGTAATGAGTCGCTTACAAGCGGGTGATTATGTTATGATACAATTTGGGCACAACGATGCTAAATTAGATGATAGTATTCGTTCTGCACCGGCACATACCTTGTACAAGGAAAATTTAATTCGTTTCGTAAACGATATTCGTAGCAAGGGTGCAAATCCTATTTTGATTACCCCTGTAATGCGAAGAAAATTTGATGAGCAAGGAAAATTTGTAGACCAACACGGAGATTACCCTGGCGTTGTAAAAGAAGTAGCGCAGCAAATGAATGTTCCGCTCATTGATTTGCATAAAAGCAGCGAAGCATTGATTGTAAAAGAAGGATTGGAAAACAGTAAGCGTTTATTTTTAAACATCCCCAAGAATCATTTTAAAAACTACAAAGGCAAAGAAGAAGACAATACACATTTTAGCGAATACGGTGCAGCATCCATGGCTTCGTTGGTTTGTCAAAGTATACAAGATCAAAATTTACCATTGGTACATTTTCTTGCGCCATCAGATTTCAAAGAAAAGTTTGCTTTTGAATTGCCTAAAATCTATTCTCCACATTTTAAAAGAGACACATTCAATATTCTTAATTATGGTGCCATTGCTGATGGACTTACTTTAAATACGATTGCCATAAACAAAACGATAGCGGAATGTGCAAAGCAAGGTGGTGGAACAGTACTTATACCAAGCGGTAGTTTTGTAACGGGGCCTATTATCATGAAAAGCAATATCAACTTGCATGTAGATAAAGGAGCATTCGTAATATTTACCAAAGATTTTGACCAATACCCGCTGGTTGTTTCCTCTTTTGAAGGGGTAGAAGCTGCAAGATGTCTTTCCCCTTTTGTTGCAGAAAACATTGAGAATATTGGCATCACTGGCGATGGTATCCTTAATGGAAACGGATACTATTGGAGACCTATAAAAAAAGACAAGCTTACCGATAGCCAATGGAAAAATTGGCAAAAGAATTATGGAGGTGTGTATGCAGCAGATGGTAAGAGTTGGTATTGCTCACCAAAAGCGCTGAAAGCAGCACTAACAAATAATATCGGAAAATTGACCGATGGAAAAACCTTGAAAGATTTTGAAGATGTAAAAGATTACATGCGTCCAAATATGATACGAATTTCTAATTGTAAAAATATTTTAATTGAAGGGGTAACATTTGAGAATTCTCCTGCTTGGACAACGCATGTTTTACTAAGCGAGCACATAACTATTAGAAATGTAAAAGTAAAAAATCCTTGGTATGGTGCAAATACAGATGCATTGGATTTAGAAAGTTGCAAAAATGCATTGGTTGAAGATTGCAATTTCGATACGGGCGATGATGGTATTACAATAAAAAGTGGTAGAGATGCTGATGGCCGTAAAAGAGGAATGCCCACAAAAGATGTAATTGTAAAAAATTGTATTGTATATCATGCACATGGCGGTTTTGTAGTAGGCAGCGAAATGAGCGGCGGCGTAAACAATATGTATGTGAGCAACTGTACTTTTATAGGCAGCGATATCGGCCTTCGTTTTAAAACCACCCGTGGCCGTGGTGGCATGGTTGAAAATATTTATGTGAACAACATTAATATGAAAGACATTCCAGCAGAAGCCATTTTGTTTGATATGTACTATATGGCAAAAGACCCTGTTGTATTGGCTGGCGAAAAAAGAGAACCACCGGTTGTAGAAACAAAACCTGTGGATGAAACTACACCACAATTTCAAAATTTTTATTTTAGAAATATAACCTGTGATGGTGCCGCAAAAGGGATTTTAGTTAGAGGTATTCCCGAAATGCACATTAAAAATATATTAATTGAAAATGCGGTGTTGCAGGCAGATGAAGGGATAGACATACAAGAAGCCAGCAACATTACGATGAACAATGTAACCATGTTATCTAAAAATACCAACCCTGTTGCGTATATTTTAAACAGCGATAATATTACATTAAATAATTTAAAGTATAAGGACAGTGCAGATGTGTTGTCTATTGTACAAGGAGGAAAATCTGCCAATATAAAAATTTTAAATACAGATGTTACAAAAGCAAAAGAAAAATTACAAGCAGGGTTTGGTGTTACAGAGGCCGTTGTAAGTTGGGAACTAGAAAAAGTAGAAGTTAATAAAAAGAAGAAAAAGAAAAATGATTAATTGATTATTTAGTTCGCAATTTGTAGAGTAGGATTGGCATTAGAAAAAAAGCGTTAAGAAAATTTGAATGTTTGTCAGCCTGTCCCGATATTTTGTCGGGATTAAGAAATGAAATCAATGTTACAAATGTTGAAAAATTATTGTTAGCTTGTAAGTCGCACCTCTGCTGGGCTTTATTCTGCTGTTGTAACTGATTTCATTTTAGACAAATATTCAAATTTTTAGTTTTTTTTCTTAAGCCTTGATTTTTTTTGTTACTTTTTTGTATCAAGACAAAAAAGTAAACACTAAGAAACCTATATTTTGTGGTGCTTTGTGAAATAAGTAAATAATTAAAAATGATTTTAAAATGATGAAAAAATTTGTATTAATATTTCTATTGGCAATAGCTTTAATGCAATATTCATTTGCACAAACCATTCCGCTATCACAACAAATGTCGCAAACAGCCATGAAGATGTGGCCCGATTCTTTTTCTACTGGAGGTAAGGCGGCACGTTGGAGTTATGACCAAGGGGTTATCTTAAAAGGTATAGAAGCTGTTTGGAAATTTTATGGCGATGCTACGTACTTTAATTACATACAACACAGCATGGATTTTTATGTACAAGATGATGGAACCATAAAAGATTATAAAAAAGAGGAGTACAATATAGATCACTTAAACAATGGCAAAGCCGTAATGCTCCTGTACAATATAACGGGAAAAGAAAAATACAAGAAGGCCATCGATTTGATGAGAAGCCAATTGGATAAACACCCTCGTACAAAAGAAGGAAGTTTTTGGCATAAAAATATTTATCCTTGGCAGGTATGGCTCGATGGTTTGTATATGGGACAACCATTTTATGCAGAATATGCAAAACTTGCAGGGCAAGATTCTTTGTTTACAGACATAGCCAACCAGTTTATAAATATTGAGCGGCATACTCGAGATAAAAAATCAGGATTGTTATACCATGGTTGGGATGAAAGCAAAACGCAACTATGGGCAGATAAAACGACGGGCTGTTCACCGCATTTTTGGGCAAGGGCGATGGGTTGGTATGGGGTGGCATTGGTGGATGTATTGGACCATTTTCCGGCCAATCATCCAAAGAGAGATTCCATCATTGGTATACTAAATCGTTTTGCAAAAGCCATTACAAAAGTGCAAGATGCAAAAAGTGGCGTATGGTATGATATTGTGGATTTGCCCAATCGTAAACCAAATTATTTGGAATCATCGGCTAGTAGTATGCTGGTATATACATTAGCAAAAGCGGTTAGGCTTGGGTATATTCCATCTACTTATTTTGCCAAGGCTAAAAAAGGCTACGATGGTATTGTAAAAGAATTTATAGAAGTAGATGCTACTGGGCAAACAAATTTAAAAGGAACGGTAACCGTTTCTGGCCTTGGCGGCAAGCCATATAGAGATGGAAGTTTTGATTATTATATGAGTGAAAAAGTAATAACAAACGATGCAAAGGGAATGGGTGCATTTATTATGTGCAGTGCCGAAATGGAAATGGCAGCTAGGCCTAAAATTGGTGCAGGCAAAAAAGTTGTGTTGGATTATTATTTTAACAACGAATGGAGAAAAACTTTCTATGGCGCTATCGCAAGGCGACACTACACTTGGGATGATACAGAAAACGGAGGCTTCAGTTTATTGGGTGATATTTGGAAATCCTATGGTGCATCCATTACAGGATTGGATAAATCTCCAACAGCTGCAAACTTAAAAGACGCCAACGTTTACATCATGGTAGATCCAGATGGTATAAAGGACAACAAGAACCCAAATTACATGGATGAAAAAGCAGCAACTGAAATAGCCAATTGGGTAAAAGCAGGAGGTGTACTCATCATTATGGCAAACGATAGCAACAATTGTGAATTGAAAAAATTTGCCACGCTCACACAAAAATTTGGAATAATGTTTTCCGATAAAAGTAGAAACATGGTAAAAGGTTCTGAGTTTGAAACAGGAGCCATTTACAACAATGCAGATAATCCTATTTTTAGTAAAACAAAAAGAATGTATTTAAAAGAAATAAGTATAATAGAGGTAAAAGCTCCTGCAAAAGCATTGATAACACAAGACGGCGATATAATTATGGCTACTGCAAAATTTGGAAAGGGAACAGTGTTTGCCGTGGGTGACCCTTGGATTTACAATGAATATTTAGACGGAAGAAAAATACCTGCTGTATATGAAAATTTTAGCGCAGCAAGTGAATTGGTACAATGGGCTTTAAAACAATCAAAAAAATAGCAGTGAAGTATTTAAAAAACATAGCAGTATCGTCTTTTTTCTTTTTTGCTTCTCAACAAATTTTTGCGCAGCAAGAAGTTGTAGTATCGCAAGATGGCAAAGGAAATTTTAAAGACATACAAGCAGCCATAAACAGTTTGCCTATTGCTTCAGAAAAGTTGCAACGGGTTATTTTAATTAGGCCGGGAGTCTACAAGGAAAAGATTTTTATAGATAAAGATTTTATTACACTCAAAGGCGAAAACCCAAAAACTACCGTTATTACTATTTCATTAGCAAGAGACGATTGGCGCTGCGATAATAAAGATGATTATGGAACTGCGGCCATAAATTTAAAAGGCAACGATATAACACTAGAAAATTTATCATTTGCCAATACATATGGAAAAGACAATAAAAGTGAAAAGGAAATTGCATGCAAAGCGGAAACAGAAAATGTAAAAAAAATAAGACCCGATGGACACCAGATGGCTTTGCGTTCTTTTAAAAGTACCCGATTGATTGCAAAGAATTGCATCTTCACAGCATATGGTGGAGATACGGTGAGCCCTTGGAACACGAATGACGGCATGTTTTATTTTAAAGATTGTGTAATGGAAGGGGGAGTAGATTTTTATTGCCCACGAGGCTGGGCATTGGCAGAAAACTGTACGTTTATTTGCCACAACAACAATGCAGCCATTTGGCACGATGGGAGTAGTTTTAAAAGTTCTAAAACAGTTTTATTCAATTGTAAGTTTGTGGGAGATGATAATTTTAAGTTAGGC
>JANMGS010000273.1:0-2012 GCA_031374745.1 Ferruginibacter sp.
ACAAAATTTGGTTCTATGTATCCACGCTTGTAGGTGCGCCAGCTCACAAAACATCCGGTAGAGGAAGAATCTTTGCATGAAGGAATGCTGTTAAAATAATGATCTGGAACGGGTAATCCAATAATATATGCACAAACCAATTTATTCATCAGTGGTTTGTTTTCATAAAATTCTTTTAAAAGCCGGCCGGCATGTTTGGTACCTTGGCTATGTGATGCTATTATGATGGGTCTGCCATTATTAAAATGTTGCAGATAGTATTCAAATGCATTTTTTACATCTTCGTAAGCCATTTCAAAATAAGCAGCAGATTCACTAGCCGGAATAAAGAAAGAAGCGATATGAGCTTGCCTGTATCTAGGTGCAAACACCCTGCATTGTTCATTAAAAGCACTTGCTTGGTAAAGAATGGCTGAATAATCTGTTTTGGCATTTATAGTTGCATCATCAATATCTGCATTCCACCTCTTATCATTTTTTGCTGTTAAAGTAGTAGGATGAATAGAAAAAACATCCACAGAAGAATCTTGCATAAAGGAAGCTCGCAATGGCTTAGGTACACTATCACTGGGGTCTCTTTTCCACGGGTGAGCTGCCCAATAATGTAGGTCTGCATAATCCGGTTTTTTATCAGCACTTTTAAATTGATAAGTAGGCAGCGAAGAGAAATTTTGCTTGCTACAGGATACTAGAAAAAATACGGTAATCAACATAGAGAAATAAGAAATAAGGTTTCTAAATGACCATCCGGGAATTAGTTTTATCATATTCAAATTTACATGAGTTTTTTTTCAAATTGTCTCTTATTAATTCACCGCAATGAAATGGGCTAAAAGAGATTACGCAGAGAATCTCTGCGTAATCTCTGCGGTCTCCTTTCTCTGCGGTTATTTTTTTATTGTTATTAACTTTTGAGTGCGACAGTTTTAAATACACCCCCCTTTGGTTTTTAACGTTATAATAAAACCATTTTGCTTAAATTTGCGAATCTTATAAGAGAATTATAACATTCAATAATATGCGATTTTGTGTGATAGCCCTGCTGGTAATAATTTTTACATCTTGCGAAAAAAATGTAGACTTAAATTTAAAATCTACAGAACCTGTTTTGGTTGTGGATGCACAAATTGAAGATGGTCAACCGCCTATAGTAGTACTTACAAAAAGTTTGGGATTCTTTAGCAGCATAAATGCACAAATATTGGCAAATGCCTTTGTTCGTAATGCAGAAGTGTACGTGAGCAATGGAACCATGACCCATAAATTGAAAGAATATCCGATACAAGTCTCACCGGGTCTGATTGCTTATTTTTATAGCAACGATATAACAAGCCCAGCAACAATGATTACGGGAGCTTTAAACAAATCCTATACACTTAGAATTGTATCAGAAGGAAAAGAATACACTGCTACTACATACATTCCAAATAATGATTTGAGGCTAGATTCCATATGGGTAAAGCCCGTACCAATAAGTGAAGATACCTTGAAACGTAATTTAAATTTTAGGGCTACTGATCCCCCAGGCTTGGGTAATAGTGGAAGGTATTTTACCAAAAAGAATAGCGAACAGTTTCTTGCTGGAGAGAATTCTGTTTTTGATGATCAAATAATAGATGGTACTAGTTTTAATTCTCTAATACCTCAAGGTGTTGATAGAAACAACAGGCCGCGAGGAGAAGATATGTTTTTTAAAAAAGGAGATACGATAACTTTAAAATGGTGCAACATTTCTAGGCCGACGTACAATTTTTGGAATACATGGGAATTTGCATTTCAAAGTATTGGCAATCCTTTTGCTCAACCCAACAAAGTAATAGGCAATGTCTCTAATGGTGCTTTGGGCGCATTTTGTGGCTATGCTGTAAAGTATAAAACAGTTATAGCCCAATAAAAATAAATCATTTAATTTTAGAAAAATAATAGACCCAATAAAATGGAAAATACAATAGCAGAAAAAGTAAGTTGTTTGATAATAGGATCTGGCCCAGCGGGGTATACTGCAGCCATTT
>JANMGS010000301.1:0-2098 GCA_031374745.1 Ferruginibacter sp.
GCAGATTCTTTTAGTTTTTCTTCTAGATCTTGCATGTTGTTGTGCTCGTATCTAGACCGCTGGGCTTTACATAAGCGTACACCATCTATAATACTTGCATGATTTAATGAATCACTAATAATGGCATCTTGGTCATTAAACAAAGGCTCAAACACGCCGCCATTAGCATCAAATGCAGCAGCATATAAAATGGTATCTTCTGTACCCAAAAATGTAGACAGCTTTTGTTCTAGTTCTTTATGAATGTCCTGCGTACCGCAAATAAAGCGCACGCTACTCATACCAAACCCACGTTCATCTATGTATTTTTTGGCAGCTTCCAATACTTTTGGGTGTGCAGATAAACCGAGGTAATTGTTTGCACAAAAATTTAAAACTTGTTTACCGTTTACGGTAATCTCTGCACCCTGTGGACTGCTAATTACCCTTTCTGTTTTAAATAATCCTGCTTCTTTTATTTCGGCTATTTCGGTACCTATTCGTTGTGCAAATGCGTTGTTCATGTTGTACTCTTTTGTAAAATTATTTTGTTACGATTTCTTTATCCTATCAGCAAATATTTTTCTAGCTTCATGTTCTTCCTCTCCTTCAAATGCCTCTTTGGGTATTATAAAAAAAGAACGAGGATTAAAATACAAATGAAAAAAATGAGGGCTTTCCATCCATGTGCTGAAATTGTTCCAATCCCAACCTTTGTGGCCTCGGTCGTTTTCAATGGCAAATTGTTCGGGGCCTAGCACTGCCCTAAATGAATCTTTAAAAGTAGCAGATTGCCTATAAATTATTTGTGGCAGCATATACCAAAAAAGAATCATTAAAAAGAACCACAAAAAAGAACTTATTAAAAAGGCGAGTGGACTTATCTTTTTAAAGAAAAACAATGCTGCAGCAGCTACGGCAAATAAATTTACCACTACCATCATTATTTTTATTTCGGGCCTACTCAAAAAATGGTAACGCAATGCCTGTATAACTTTAGGCTTGTTGTAAGTAAACATAGTGGATGTCATACGGCAAAGATACGGGGCATACAATTCTTCTCATAATTAGAAACAAATTCTTTTTTGATGACCCAACATTCACCAAACCTTTTGAACTTCTTAAACATTTTAAACTTCTTAAACCTCTTAAACCTTTTAAACCCCTCCAACCTTTTAAACCTATTGAACCTTTTGAACCTTTATTCCCCTACCCTCAACTCCCTACTCCCCACACTCCAAGTGCCTAGTTGCTGCCCCTTTAACCCAATAAAATCTACTTTCAATACCCTATTATTTTTATCGCCGCTTACAGCTATTTTTCCGAAATTTTGTTCCTCTACCAGTGTACCCGCTATTCTATTTGGATGATTTTTTTCTGCACCGCTTGGTTTACTTATACCAGCTGTGTAAGGAGAAATAGTAACATCGTACAATGGATAAAAATTTGGTTGCTCCACTTTTATCACTTCGCTGTGGTGCCTATCGCCTGAGAAAAATACAACACCATTTATCTTATGTGATCTTATAAAATTCAATAATTCGTTGTACTCATAACTGTACTTCTGCATGGTTTCATATTTATTTAGCGGATTCATTACTTGGCTACCTACCACAATTACTTTAAAGGTGGCATTGCTAAACATCAAAGCATTTTTTAACCATTCCATTTGCATAGGCCCAAAAAAATGTTTGTCTGCAGAAGGCACTCCTTTGATGCTGTCGGGCATTTCATCTTCGCTTCTAAAAAACCTGTCATCTGTAAGAAACAAATCTACATCGCTGTAACTTATTTTTGTATATATGCCTTTCCCATCTTCACCATAACTGGGATTGATCGAATAATTCTTAAATACATCCCTGCTTTCATTTTTAAAAATATAACTCTTGCCTGCATCATTGGGTCCATAATCATGATCGTCCCATACAGCATACTGCGGCATTGCTGCCATAAATTTTTGCAATACTTTATAGGAGCGATCGTGCGATGCTCTGTAGTTTAATCCCCATGCCGATTCAAAGTCCACTTCCCTCGTGTACCAATTATCGCCCATCCATACATGAAAGGCTGCGGGCGTATTTGCCATTGTTTCAAAAATAGAAGAGTCGCTGCCATAAGG
>JANMGS010000321.1:0-2803 GCA_031374745.1 Ferruginibacter sp.
TATTTTAAAACTATTAAAAAAATAGCAGCTTTCGCCAAGTTTCCAGTCCTGTCGTTGACCAAGAATATTTTTACTAAAATGATGTATTGGCTTAGTGATTATTTGCAAATTAATGGATTTATCGGTCGACATTTCAGAATGCTAACTTGATAAGTATGCAGTTTAATTCCATGCTGCCTGTTGCTGATTATCAGCATTATTTACACCTATATTTTTAAATTTTTTAAATTACAGATAAATGTCTTTTATATCAGCCGCGTAAGGGGCGCCAATAATCTCAGGATTTGTTTTTTTTTCATTCGTTTCAATTTTCCCAATTTCGTTTAGTAATTCTAAATGTTCATTATTAGCCATAAGAATCCTATATTGTTGATATTTTTACATCATTATTTGTGTTTATACAAATTAAGCTGTCATCAGATCGTATTTACAATATGAGCTGTTATTTTCATCTTAAAATATTTATATAAATAGTTTCATATACAATTATCCTATTCTTTCCCAACATACCTTCAATATTCTCTCTACGCAATACCTGAATTTCATATACCTCTCCGTTAGCTACAGTTTCTTTTAAGGTTTAAAGTATTGCTTCCTTCGAACTATAACTAACAGGTCTATTTTCCTTAAAAATAATCTTGAGTACATCCAAAACTTTGTTTGACTTTGTAATAAATGTTCAAACAGGCATACAGCTCACACTTGTGCAGATATGCAGTTGGATATTTTGTTGTTATATCTGCGCCATTGAAAACTGTTTAAAGATAAAAGAGGCTGTTCTTTATAGTTTAAAAACTATACGCAGCATATCTGCTAGGAAGTTTTCGTTGTTGTATTTCCATAATTGAAATTGCAACTTTATGGTTTCTTTTTTTAAATAAATCACTTTAATAATACACCCTCATTTACCGAAGCAAACGGTTTGAGAAGACTCGAACTTAGGATGCGAAAATCAGGGCCTCTTTTTTCGATTCAAAGCCAAATAGGGCCACAATTATCCAAGGTATTTTTTTTGAAGTATAATTCATTTCACCAGCATTATGTTGCGCTAATCTTTTTATGGGATTTTCAGTAAATCCCTTATAAAAGCTGGAATCGACTTCACTTTGTAATATGTAAACAAAAAAGGGCATAAAATAAAAAAAGGTTGCCTTTATAAACAAAGACAACCTTTAGGCGGGCTGGACGGGACTCGAACCCGCGACCTCTGCCGTGACAGGGCAGCATTCTAACCAACTGAACTACCAACCCAATATTTCAAATTATTTATTTCAATTATCTCGAACCCGTCCCTACACTTATGTAGGGATGACAGGGCAGCATTCTAACCAACTGAACTACCAACCCGTTGGCCCTAAAAAACAACACAAATAAATCGTATCCTTTTTTTCGGATTGCAAAGATAGGAATATTTTTATCTTGAAAACAAAACTTTATTAAAAAAATTGTAAGGCATACTTTTACAAATTATATTGCATCACCAAAAGGATACTTTAAAGTTAAATTATTTTATATGCCGCAGCTTAAGAATAGACAATACTTAGACTTTGAAAAGCCCCTCAAAGAACTTTATGACCAAATAGAGCAATTATCAATAACACAGGATAAGTCCAACACAGATATGAGCAGTGCTATTGGTTTGCTGGAAGAAAGAATTGTGGAAACCAAGAAAGGGATAACAGAAAACCTCACCCCTTGGCAAAGGGTACAAATGAGCCGTCATCCCGATAGGCCATACACTTTAAAGTACATAGAGCATATGTGTACGTCATTTATAGAGTTACATGGCGACAGAAATGTAAAGGACGACAAAGCCATGGTTGGAGGCTTTGGGCAAATTGATGGGGAAACCGTAATGATTATTGGGCAACAAAAGGGTAATAATACCAAAACAAGACAAATACGTAACTTCGGGATGGCCAATCCAGAAGGTTATAGAAAGGCGCTTCGGTTAATGAAACTAGCCGAAAAGTTTAATAAGCCAGTAGTAACATTAATAGACACACCTGGGGCTTATCCTGGATTAGAAGCGGAAGAAAGGGGGCAAGGAGAAGCCATTGCTAGAAATATATTTGAAATGATAAGCCTCAAAGTACCGGTAATTTGCGTTATTATTGGTGAGGGCGCAAGTGGTGGTGCATTGGGTATTGGTGTAGGTGATAAGGTTGTAATGATGGAAAATACATGGTATACAGTCATTTCTCCTGAAAGTTGTAGCAGTATTTTATGGAGAAGCTGGGATAAAAAAGAAACAGCTGCAGATCAACTAAAACTCACAGGAAAAGACATGCTTGCTTTTGGTTTGGTAGATGAAGTGGTAGCCGAACCAATTGGTGGTGCCCATTGGGATTACGAAGGAGCAGCCACCATATTAAAAAATTACCTTACTAAAACCATAAAGGAACTAAAACAAATACCTGCGCAAGAGCGTATAGATAATCGAATAAAAAAATTCGGTAACATGGGTTTCTGGGAAGAATAAATTCGCATTTGTGAAAATGTACTATTTTAAAAAATAAATATGCTAAAAATAGGTATTATAGGTGCAGGCCATTTAGGTAAGTTTCATTTAAATAATTGGAAAGAAATAGAAGGAGTAGAAATAGTTGGTTTTTGTGATACGGATGATATAAATGCAAAAAGTGTAAGCGACAAATACAACATTCAACGATTTTCATCTCCAGAAGAATTGATTGATTATTGCGATGCAGTAGATATTGTAGCGCCTACTACTTTTCACTTTGAACTTTGTGCACTTGCGCTTCGCAAGGGCAAACATGTATTCGTAGAAAAACCGCTTACC
>JANMGS010000407.1:0-13582 GCA_031374745.1 Ferruginibacter sp.
CCGTTGCAGCCCAAAAAGCCAACTACAACTAATATTGCCAATAAAATCAATAAACCTGAACGTTTCATAATAGTTTGTTTTTAATTAAGGATATAAAAGTATGAAATTAATAGATTTTCACGTTTTTCTTTTTATGAGAGCGGCAAAAATGACTTACCATTGGTACAGCCAAAAAAATACGCCATTAATCAACAACAAAATGTAATTTTGCACTTCAAAAATTAATAACAGTATAAATTCAGCGTTATGAGTTCAGTAAAAGTCGCCATTAATGGTTTTGGTCGTATTGGTCGTTTGGTATATCGTCAGATACACAATATGGAAGGTATAGATGTAGTAGCTATAAATGACCTTACCAGTCCAGCTACATTGGCTCATTTATTAAAGTATGATAGTGCACAAGGCCGTTTCGATGAAAAAGTAACTTCTACAGAAAATGCTATCGTAGTGAACGGGCAAGAAGTAAAAGTATATGCACAAAAAGATCCATCACAAATTCCTTGGGGAACACACGATGTAGATGTAGTTATAGAAAGCACCGGCTTTTTTACCGATGCTGAAAAAGCAAAAGCGCATATTACAGCTGGTGCTAAAAGGGTTGTAATATCTGCACCTGCCACCGGTGATTTGAAGACCGTTGTATTTAATGTAAACCATGCCATACTAGACGGTACTGAGACCATCATCAGTTGTGCAAGTTGTACAACCAACTGTTTGGCACCAATGGCAAAAACATTGAACGATAATTTTGGTATCGTTACAGGTATCATGAGTACGATACATGCATACACAAACGATCAAAATACATTGGATGCACCGCACCCTAAAAATGATTTGAGAAGAGCAAGAGCTGCTGCTGCTAATATCGTACCTAACAGTACAGGAGCTGCAAAAGCAATAGGCTTGGTTTTGCCCGAACTAAAAGGAAAATTAGATGGTGGTGCGCAAAGGGTACCGGTTATCACTGGTTCCGTTACCGAGTTGTATTCAGTATTAGAAAAAACAGTAACAGTTGAAGAAGTAAATGCTGCTATGAAAGCCGCTAGCAACGAAAGTTTTGGCTACAACGAAGACGAAATTGTGAGCACCGATGTGATTGGCATTAACTTCGGTTCGTTGTTTGATGCTACCCAAACCAAAGTACAAACTGTAGGCGATAAACAATTGGTAAAAACAGTAAGCTGGTACGACAATGAAATGAGTTATGTATCACAATTGGTGCGTACGGTAAAGCATTTTGCGGGGTTGATTAGTTAAGTTTTATTGTAGAAATATATTTTAAAAGGCTTCCAGATTGGGGGCCTTTTTTTTTTGAATGATGGTTACACAAATTTTGATGGTGAATCAGAACTTAAAGGTATGGGCAAATGCTCATTTCCATTTTACAATCCTTAGAGCCAGATTCGTTTTAACGCTAAGGTCAATGACCCCTTTTTAGAATTTCGTTCAAATTTCTTTTACCCAATGTAAAATCTACATTTATTCATTAGCTGTTACCAAGATATCAATTAAACATTAAGACTAGTTATTGTTCGCAAATATTTCTTCAAACAATTTATTATAAAAATAATTTCTCCCCTTTTTACAGGATTGTTTTATATATAAAAAAAATGAAATTTTACAACAACAAACAATAAGCAATTTCCATAATTAGTATAAGAGAAATGCACCAATTTGATTTTGTAATTAATTACACCAATAATAAAAGCAGTTGTGTTGTTTGTTTTACGATGATAATAAAAGCTTTGAACAGCATATCGGGTTACAACTTGACAAAAACATTTTATAAAAATACTCATGATAAAAACCATTTTGTTATTAATGTTACTAGCTCCATTAACATTAGCTGCACAAACAGATACAACTGGGTTAATTGTAACAGCCCATATTGCCACTCCCATTGGCAAACCAATAGGAGAAGCTGTTTCCATAAAAATGAATAAAGATGGTGGCAGTATCAAATCGGGCGATGGAAGAGTAGAATTGATGATTCCTGAAGGAGCGTTGACTTCTAAAACAAATATTAGCATACGAGCAATAACCAACCATGCTGCAGGTGGAGTTGGCAATGCGTATGAATTTGAGCCTTCTGGTACTGTCTTTACAAAACCCGTGCAACTCATTTTCCATTATACAAAAGAAGAATTAAATGGTACGCTGGCAGAGCTAAAAAGCATTGCCACGCAAAGCAACAATGGAATTTGGTATTCATTAAAAAACATAATTGTAGATACGATTGCCCAAACATTGACCACAACCATTGAGCACTTCTCGAGTTATGCAACTTTTGACAGGGTAAAATTAAAACCGGAGCTTGCAAATCTAAAAGTAGGCAAATCTATACCGATGGTAGTGATTTATAATAATTTAAATGATCCAAATAATACGGAAGAAAACAGCGAGTTACAGTGGTCCAACGAAGAAGCATCAAAATGGAATTGGTTGGTAAATGGCATACCCAATGGAAATACTACAACTGGCAGAATAACCGGGAAAACAAACGGTAAAATATTTACTGCACCACAAACTGTACCAGACGCAAACCCTGTTGCAGTAACGGTAAACTTAAACTGGCTCTTAACAACAAATCTTAAAACATTTAAAAAGATAAGCTTAGTCAGCAACATTACTATTTATGACCAAGCCTACCAAATAACGGTAAAAGGTATTTGGAAAGATTTGAGAAGAGAAGCAATGGGTGCAGACTACTATAGAAAAGCAAATGTAGGCGAGCAAATTGTTACCGACACTTCTTCTTTCATATTACACCTTAACGGAAATAATAGTAAAGTAACTAGTATACAAAACATGTTTAAAGACTCTATCATTAATAGAGGTAAGTGTACACTTACTTTATTGAATGAAGCTACTGCCACTGGCGTAATACATATTAATGGAATAGAAAGTATAACGGTTGTACCTGCAGATCCGCCTAGGAAACCTAGTCGTGGAATTACCATAAGATTTAAAAAACCAACAATTGTAATGCCCGATGTATCTATGGAATGTAAGGGCGCCACCATTAACAATAGAAATTTGTTTAATGGGTTTGCCATTGGATTTCCGCAAACAATTTCCTTTATGGAAAATGAATTAAAAGATTATTGGGCAGAAAAAGCAGGTATCAACGAATACCAAGTAATTATAAAACCATTGGAATAAAAAAAATTAATAAAACGTAAATAGAATAATAATGAAAAATGTAATGCTACTAATTTGTATATTTTTTTCTTTTTCTTTAAAAGCGCAAGATATAGCCAGCTTTGGCAAGGCTCCTTCTACCGTGGTAAAACTGTACAACCCTTTAACAGGAAAGCAAAGCAATTTGGAAACCATAGGTGCTACCAGAAAACAAAAAAAGAAATTGGGTGGCTTTGGCGGTGTAAGCTTTTTATATCAAATAGAGCGGGAGCATTCGCCCATTATATTAAATGCAGATAGTGCCATTTTTGTGATTCAGCAGGGCAGTGGCATGATGTCTATGGACATGAGCATGACCATCACCTTATATAAATTAGAAATAAGAAATGGCGATAGGTTAGCTATAGTTGGTGATTATAAACCCTCGTTATTGGGCAACAGTAAAACTACCGATACAAAGATTATTACCAGCAGCAAACAATTAAAAGAAGGCCTCACACAGATTATGCCTCAAAAAAGATTAGAGAAAGGTGAATATGCTTTTATAAGTAGCATGATGGAAGGAAACAATTATGAAGGTAAGGATACAAAGTATTTGGTTTATGCATTTGCCATTGAATGATTAATTATTCAACTTCCATCCGCAATAAAAAGTAAACCAATATTAGGATGAACAAACTTTCTTAGAATATTCAGTCTTCATAGTTTTGCGTCGATAAATAACAAGCAATTAAACTGAAATACAAATGCAAAACTGATATTTAAAGCAATAGAAAACCCGATTTTTTAAATAAGAACCTAGATAAAATATACAAATGAAAATTTCAAACAATACGCTAAAAATTAAAGGGAACATTACAGTAGCCAAGTTATTTTTTTTAATAACCCCATTCTTGTTGTTTGCCTCCACAGGGTTTACTCAAATAAAATCAACCGTAAATCCAACCACTCGCCAAAATAGTTTTGTGATGTGTGAAATAATGCCTGGAGCAGATGTGGCTGCAAAGACGCCATTTACCTTGGCTTTTAAAAGTATGGAAAGTTGGCCTACGGCAAATGTAATAACGGGCTGTAGATATATCTTTAAAAATGAAGAGGAAGAAGCTGGCGTATCTATAGGTCTAACGGATTTGGGTAGTAAAAAAAATGCATTAACAAGCTATAATAATGCCTTTCAAGCGAGTAAAGATTTATGGGAAGAAACGCCAACATCTGTAATTATTTTACAGGACACAGGTTTCTTTTCTGGCAAAGATATATGCGGCTTAAAGTTTCATCTTGGAAAATACGTACTCGATATTAATTTAAAAGGACAGTATGATGTTGTAAGTGATGAACAAAAAAAAGAATATGCCAAAAAATTAGCAGAAATGGTAATGGAAAGACTGAAATATTTATGGAAAAATTGATTAAGTAAAAAGAATAGCTAATCACAAAATTGCAGTAGCCAAAATAAACCCCTTTTCTAGAATTTTGAGTCTTCTATAAATGTCTAAAGCAGAAATGTATTTTCTATAGTGGTAGATGCAAGCACCTACCAGCAGCCTCTTACAATTAAGCGCTGCAATTTCTTTTGCTTAAAATATTCAACTATTTCAGCTTTTGTAATTTTAGACATTTTCTCACTTAATTTTTCTCTTTGTTGCCGCATAAATTTTACTGCGTCAAATTGTTTTCAGTCATTGGCTTCATAATTCATAAAATCTCTTGGCAAACGAATTTCTAATTGTTTATAACCATTCTTTAATAAATATGTCAGACACCTACAAGTATTTTTTTAATAGTAAGTTTTTGCTATAGGTGTCAGACACTACAAAGATTTTAATTATTTAAACTAACAACTTGATGCTGTGAAATTACCTTAAGTTAAAAAAATTTCTAGGCAGAATTTATGAAAGTAGTTTGCACATATTATAAAGCAAGAAAATCTTTTATCTAACATAAAATTTCAACTTTAATAATGCAACCTCCTCTCAAAATCCAACCCTATTTCACTATCGTAAAGCGAAGCAATAGGAAAATCAATCGTCTGTTCTTGCAGATGCCGCTTCAATAATTTTTGCAAAGAAAATAGCATTCATCATGAGCTTAGTGCCGCCCAGCCAAAAAGCCCTAAAGTTGGGATTATTATCGATATTAATTATTCTACCACTACCCACGGCGTTTACAACTACTGCTGCCGAATTTTTTATGGCCTCGCTGTTCTCTCTGCTTTGCCAGCCACTTTGCAGTGCATTTTCTTTGTAATAAAAAGGAGTAGCGTAGGGGTTTTTACTTTTTTCCATATACACCCTGTTGGCTTTAAATAGGCTTATGTTTTTTTCAGTATAACCAAATGCCAATGGATGGGTAAGATCTGCTTCTGCAGAAAAAATAGCACCGTTCATTTGCTGGGCACCATCAATTTCTTCCTGTTCGCCATAGGGCAGTCGCTTGCTGCTGTCTACCGGGGCTTTTGCTTTTTTAAGCGTTACCGCATTAACAGCATTTGTACTGGCCCATTGTACGGCTTCTTCCAACAATATCAAATTACCACCGCCTGTTACCCACGCTTTCAATTTTTCTTTGTTTAATTCAGTGTAAGTACCTCCTACCATTATCAAGGTATTGTAGCGGCTCAAATCGGTACGGTTAAAAATAGCCGGTTCTAGATGTGTGGCGGGTATGTTAAACCGTTGATCCAGCAAATGCCACACTTCTCCTGCATCTGTTGCATTTACACCTGCGCCCGTAATCATGGCAATAGTAGGCTTTGTTAGTGCTGCAAATTTTCTGCTTCCCATATCTATACCACTAATGGCGTTACCTGTTTGCAAAGCAAAAAATGGTACAGCATATTTTTTTGCAATGTCATTTATAGCAGCATACAATTTATCTGTATCCAGCAATTGGTTGTTTACAGCAATTAAAATAGTACCCGCTTTAAAATTTTTATTGATTGCATTAATACCAATTTCAAAAGGCTCTGTGGCAACTTTCGTTATAATTTGTTGTTGTTGTAATTCAAATAAGGCCGCCGGTGCCATCAAATCATTCCACTCCATTAAATAACCATAATTACTTTTACCTCCACTTACAGAAGCTACTAATTTGTAATCGTCAGTAATTTTTGTTCCCAGTACATTGTTGGTAAACTGTGCTGCGCTTAATTCGCTGTAGGGCATTCCAAAAGCCAAAGGCATTGTCCAAGCGGTAATATCGTAAAAAATGCTGTCTTTATAGTTCAGCGTTTTTTCAAAAATAGTACGCAGCAATTTATGTTGTGGTTGCTGCATGGGTATTACAAAAGCATCGTCCACTTTAAATGTTTTACCATTTGCTGTTATATCATTTGTAGGTTTATAAATAGCAATTTGGTGGCGCAGCATCATTGCTACAAATTGTTGCGTTTTATTTCTGTCGGCAGCATCACCAAAAACATAGGCCTGTACTGGCGCTGTGGCAGCTTGTTGCATCGCATTTATATAAAAACTGCGTTGCCAGTTTAAAAATTCGCTGCGCAAGCTATTGGCACCTTCCAATGTAGAAAGGGCTGTTACAAACTGATTTTTTATAGTGGCAGGAAATCTTAAAATACCATTTACGGTTTCTTGTGCATGGCCTCGGCTGCTGGCTTGCTCAAACAAAATGCCAATAGCGCCATTAATATCAGGATAGGTAGAGCCTTTGCCATAATAAAAATCGTCGTAGTTTTCTTTGGTAAAATATAGTGTGCCTATTTTGTCCAAAGCCTTGGCATGAAATTTTGCCAACTTCTCGGTAAGCTCTTGGTTTTTTTCTGGAGTCAATGGGTTTACCCTTGCAGGTACACCCGGCTGAAAAAAGAAAGTAGCATTACTCCCCTGCTCATGGTGGTCGGTCAAAATATTGGGTTTCCATTTATGAAACCATTGCAACCTGTTTTGGCTTTCTATATGCACAGCCGGTAGCCAATCTCTGTTCAAATCGAACCAATAGTGGTTAAATCTTCCGCCGGGCCACACTTCATTAAATTCTCTACTGGCAGGGTCGGTTACAAGGTTTTTACTTTTGTGCTGGTTGGCCCATGTAGAAAACCGCTGTAAACCATCGGGGTTAAATGAAGGGTCGAAAAGAATAACGGTATGCTCCAACATTTCTTCTATTGTTTTGCCCTGTGCGGCAGCTAAATAATAGGCCGTAAGCAAAGAGGCATTGGCGCCACTCGGTTCGTTGCCATGTATACTGTGCCCTATCCAAACTACAACGGGCATGTTCTCTATATTTACATTGGCAGCTTTTGCAGGATCGCTTAGCAGTAAATGCTGCTGCCGTATAGCTTCTAAATTTTGATGATTCTTTGGCGAAGTAATAATGAGTAAAACCTGCGGGCGGCTTTCGTACGTGAAGCCCATTGTTTCCAATTTTACTCTTTCTGGTGCTACAGCAGCGATGGCTTTCATGTAATTTACCAGCCTATCGTGCGTTACATGCCACTCTCCTACTTCATGATAAATAATATCTTTGGGTTTGGGTATGGCCTGGTTATATGCTACATCGTTTGGCAAATAATAACTCAAATCTTGTGCAGTTGCTTTCAGTCCAATTATAAAAAAAGCAATACAAAAAAAAATGTTTCTCATAAACGTTTGGTTGAGGTATGAAAATAAGCTGTTTAGCGGAAAATGCAAAAGCTAATTTGTAAGAGGCGATAAAAATACGATTTCTTTTAGTGGCGGGTGTCCGCACCCATCATCACACACCTACAGTGTTTTAACTTCTAAAAAACGTAGCAACCCAAAAAGGTTGTTGTGATTGTAAAGGGGCATTTAATTGAAAAATATTTTACTAGGCAATAAGTAATAAAGAGGATTATCATGCCTTATCTATTGCTGTACCATCAACTGAAATTTCAGTCAAAATATTCAGCTTTGTGGGGGGGGACCTAATAAGTATTTAAAATTTTATAAGGGTTTGTTAAGATGGTTCTTAGCAACCTAACCCTAAAATTAATAATTGGTAAAATATCATTCCTCCGTATTCTTCATTTTCATCAATAATGAATAAGCTCCTTTTACCACAATACTCTTATTTGCAAAATCTGTGGATGATGCTATTTCACTAAACCCATTTTCTGTATTGCCCAATGTTACTGCTGTCATTTCGTATTGCTTATTGCCTTTGTCTATAAAAATATAATTCTTGCTTTCAAAACTTACAATGGCATCGGCTGGCAATGCGTTGGATTGCTTGCTTTGCAATTCTATTTCAGCATTCATATACATTCCTGGCAACAATGTTTTATCGTAATTGATAAAGTGGCAATGTATTTCGGTGCTTCTATTTTCATTAAAATCTTTACCCAACAAAATAATTTTGCAGGGGTATTTTTTGTCGGGCTTGCTGTTTGTGTATGCGTTTAGTAATTGCCCGATGAAAAGTTTATTGATGTCTTTTTCAAAAATGGTAAGCGCCAAATGTATGTCGGCTGGATTTACAATTTCAAATAGTACATCGCTTGGTGTAACATACTTGCCAATGTTTACATTAACCTTTGAAACATAGCCATTGATTGGTGAATAAATATTGATGCTCTTGGTAATTTTATTTGCTGAAACAACATTTGGATTGATGCCTGCAAACTTTAATTTTTCTGCATAGGATTGTATCAATACAGAAAGTGAGTTGAATTCTGTTTGTGCTTGCTGATATACTTTATCGCTACTGGCTTTGCTTTGGTTTAATTCTTTTTGCCTTTCGTATTCTGCTTTAGCGTAGCCAATTTTTGCTTTTGCCATTAAATAATCTTCTTGCAATTGTATGTATTGTTTATCTTCAACAATACCTAAAACCTGCCCTTTGCTTATGTACATTCCTTCCAACAGGTTCGTTGATTTCAAATAGCCACCCATTGGAACGCTAATAGATACAAGGTTTTGCGGTGGTACATCTATTTTGCCATTCACTTTTAAGGTAGACGAAATATTTTGTTGTTCTATTTTTCCTATAACGATGCCTGCATTTTTTATTTGTGCATCTGTAAGTGTTACAATATTTTCAGCCGTTGGTGCTACTGCTTTCTCTTCTGTTTTTGTTTCGCTTTTGCAGCTTACAATTAGCAATAGGCAAAGGGTAATGGGCAATGGGCGAAGGGCAATTTGGAAGGGATTATATTTTGCCTTTTGCTTTTTGCATTTTTTTATGTGATTTTTCATTTTATAAAGATGTTAAGTTGTTTAAATTGATAATGCTATTGTTCAATTGATGTACCGCTTCTACATAATTGCTTTGTATTTCGGTGTTTTGATTAATGAGCATTACCCATTCTAAATAATTGATATCGCCACCCATAAATTTTTTGTCGGCTGTGGCTAAAACCAAATCAACATTTTTTAGAGCTTCTGTTTCGTAGTAGGTTATGGTTTCCTTGTACTTTTTATATTCTTGTAGTAGCTGCTGGTATTGGCTTTGAAGTTTTTGCTTTTCAATGGTGAGTTTGTTGTCGGCAATTTCATTGTTTACTTCTAAGGCTTTCATTTTGTTTTTTATAGAAGTATTGAACAGAGGAATAGCCATGCCTAACGAACCATACAAGCCGTTGTAACCATTTTGAAGTGGGCTGTTTGTTCTGAATGTTTGGTAGTAAGCACCACCCACTAATTCAGGGTTTTTCTTTGATTTTTCAACGGCTATCTTGGCTATGTTGGTATTTTTTTCCTGCTCTATCAATTTTATTGTTGGCAATGCAGCAACAAAATTTGTATCTAATGTTTCTGTAAAATCAATTTTGTATTTATCTGCCATAGGCAAATAATCTGTATCGGAATTTAAAAGGTAATTGAATTGTGTTTGCAGGACTTTATAATCATTCTGCAATTCTGCTAACTGAATTTTAATTTGTCCTAACTGGTTTTCGGCTGTTGCCTTTTCCAATACATTGCTTTCGCCTTTATCAAAACGTAAAGTTGATTTTCGTAAAAATGCTGAATAGATGGTATCGGTTTTTTGCAATAACCTTTCTTTCTCTTTCAAATAAATCATTTCATAAAAAACCTGTGTTACCTGCTTGGTCAATTCTCTTTTTTGTATGACTTCGTTCCATTGTCCTTGCTTGGCTTCTTCTATCAACAATTGCTTTTGCTTTTTATACACTACAGGAAATTTTATGCTTTGCGATACGCCTAATTTTACATCAAACACATTGCTATTAAATTGCCCAAACTCTGTACCTAGAGCTGTATTGGGAATATCGTAAGCCGTTTTGGTCATTCGGTTTAAATATTCAGTATTTAGTTTTTCATTTTTTATTTTTAAACTGTTTGCCTTAGCTATTTCAATTGCTTTTTCAATGCTAATTTTTTGCTGTGCACTTATATTTTGAGAAGCAAATAAAGCAAAGCATAGTATTATGGCAGCTGTTATTTTGGGGTTCATTGTTTGTTTGGTTTTAATGCCTTTTTCAAACATGATGTATAAAATAGGCAATACAAAAAGCGTTAGAAAAGTTGCAATCAATAAGCCTCCGATAACAACTGTTGCCAATGGCTTTTGTACTTCTGCACCCGAACCATTGCTTAATGCCATTGGTAAAAAACCTAATGAGGCAACAAAGGCTGTCATTAAAACTGGTCGCAATCTTGTTTTTGTTCCTTCCAAAACAATTGTTTTTAAATTGGTTTCGCCGCTCTTTTTTATCCGGTTAAATTCTGCAATCAATACCAATCCATTTAAAACGGCTACGCCAAACAATGCAATAAAACCAACACCTGCACTTATGCTAAAAGGCATACCACGAAGGGCTAAAAAGAAAATACCACCAATAGCAGATAAGGGAATGGCTGTATAAATTAGCAAGCCTTGTTTTACAGAATTAAAGGCAAAGAATAATAAGATAAATATTAGCAATAATGAAACCGGTACAGCAACCATCAATCTGCTTTTTGCAGCATTCAAATTTTCAAAAGCACCTCCATAAGTAGGATAATAGCCTGCCGGGAATTTTATTTGTGTATTTACTTTTTCTTGTAATTCTTTCACAATGCTTTGTACATCCCTACCACGAACATTAAAGCCCACCACAATTCTTCGCTTGGCATCTTCTCTTTGTATTTGGTTTGGACCTTCGGTAATTTCTACTTTAGCCAATTGCGATAATGGAATTTGTGAACCACTTGGTGTTGGTATCAAAAGGTTTTGTACATCGGCTACATCTTTTCTTTTTTCGCCTTCCAATCTTACTACTAAATCAAATCGTTTTTCATCTTCGTAAATAATACCAGTGCTTTGTCCTGCAAAAGCAGTGTTTACAATACGGTTAATGTCTTCAATGTTTAAACCAAATTGTGCAATGGTTGGTCGGTTGTAATTAATTACTACCTGTGGCATACCTGTTACGGTTTCTACATACAAATCGCTTGTGCCTTTTACAGTGTTTACAATCTTACCCAATTTGTCTGCATACAAAGCCAATGTATCAAGGTTTTCGCCAAATATTTTGCACACCACATCTTGCCTTGCACCTGTCATTAATTCATTGAAACGCATTTGAACAGGATATTGAAACCCGAAAGAAACACCCGGTACGGCTTCTAATTCCTTTGCCATTTTTTCGGATAATTCATCAAAGGTTTTTGCTGATATCCACTTACTTTTGTCTTTTAAAATAACCATCATATCACTGGCATCAATGGGCATTGGGTCGGTGGGCACTTCGCTGCTGCCTGTTTTGCCAACCACTTTTTCTACCTCAGGAAATTTTTCTAATAAAATTTTAGAACCTTTTGCAATGACATCCATGGAGGTTTGCAGATTGCTTCCTGTTAATACCCTTGTTTCCACAGCAAAATCGCCTTCTTCCAATGATGGTATAAATTGGCCACCCATAAAGGATAAAATAACAACTGCAATAATGAATAATGAAACAACAGAAATAATAACCAACCTGGGGAAAGCAATTACTCTTTTCAAAGTGTTTGAATACGCATTTGTAATGCTGTTCATTATTTTATCAGAAATATTTGGTTTGTCGCTTAAATTTTTATTTAAAAACAAAGCACTTATCATTGGAATATAAGTAAGCGATAAAATAAATGCACCCAATAAAGCAAAAGCTACTGTTTGAGCCATTGGCTTAAACATTTTTCCTTCAATACCTTGCAATGTGAAAATAGGAATGTAAACAACCAAAATAATAATTTGCCCAAACACTGCACTGTTCATCATCTTGCTGGCACTGTTTTTCACCTGCTCATCCATTTGTGCAGTATCTAACTTTGAATGTTGGTGAGCTTTTTTACCATGCGTTAATTGATGCAAAACTGCTTCTACTATAATAACTGCACCGTCCACAATCAACCCAAAATCCAACGCACCCAAACTCATCAGGTTTCCACTTACGCCAAATAAATTCATCATTATAACCGCAAACAACATTGCCAACGGAATAACAGATGCTACAATTAAACCTGCCCTGAAATTTCCTAAGAATAATACCAAAACAAATATTACAATTAATGCACCCTCAATTAAATTTTTACCAACTGTATTAATGGAATTGTTTACCATTTTTGTGCGGTCCAAAAAAGGTTCAATCATTACACCTTCGGGCAAAGTTTTTTTAATTTGTTCAATGCGGTCTTTTATATTTTGTATTACAATATTGCTATTTGCCCCCTTCAGCATCATCACTACTGCACCCGATACTTCACCTTTTCCGTTGTAAGTCATAGCACCGTACCGAATGGCACTGCCTATTCTCACATCGGCTACATCCCTTATAAACAGTGGGCTTCCGCCTTTTGTATTTTTTACAAAAATTTCTTTGATGTTATCAATATTGTTTATCAAACCTTCGCTTCGGATGTACAAAACCGTCGGGCCTTTTTCAATATATGCACCACCAGTATTTTGATTGTTTTTTTCTACTGCGGTAAAAACATCGGCAACGGTAATATTGTAGGATTGTAATTTGTTGGGGTCAATGGCAATTTCGTATTGCTTTAATTTACCACCAAAGCTGCTAACTTCTGCCACGCCTTCCACGCCTAATAATTGGCGACGAACAATCCAATCTTGTATGGTTCGTAATTCCGTTACGTCATACTTTTTTTCATAGCCTGTTTTTGCCCTTACTGCATATTGGTAAATTTCGCCCAAACCTGTTGTTACTGGTGCTAAAAAAGGGCTGCCAATACCTTTTGGTATCTGGTCTTTTACGGCGCTTAATCTTTCTGTTACTTGCTGCCTTGCCCAATACACATCGGTTGCATCACTAAAAACAATGGTAACAACCGACAAACCAAAACGTGAAAAACTTCTTATTTCTTTTAAGCCTGGGATATTGCTATTGGCTTGCTCAATGGGAAATGTTATGAGCCGTTCAATATCCGTAGCACCCAACGATGGAGCTGAAGTAATTACCTGCACTTGGTTGTCGGTAATATCAGGCACGGCATCAATAGGCAATTTGGTAAATTGATAACTG
>JANMGS010000410.1:0-2001 GCA_031374745.1 Ferruginibacter sp.
ACCAGAAGAAGTAGTAAATGGCAAATTGGTTTTTGAATCAAAATGTGGTCGTTGTCACGACTTAAAAACACCTTCAGATTATATAGCCGAAAAATGGGTTAAGATTATAGATTGGATGGCGCCAAAAGCAAAATTGGATGCTACCCAAAAAGAGAATGTGCTCGCCTTTGTTAGTTATTATGCAAAGAAATAGAAAGTAAATGTTTGAATAATCATATAGAAAAATCTACCTAAAATGGGTGGATTTTTTTGTGCCACCAATATATTTGTTAATACCTTTATTTGCGAAGTAAAAAATATCTTTATCCTACAAAAATTAAACCTATCAAACTTTTTCTAGTCAAACAGATGCTTTATAAAATATTGTACATATGTCAATAACCAATCGAATAAAAAATCAACACCTACTATGGCGTGCAGCTTTTGGTCCTATGGCCGAAAACATAGCTGAATTAGATAGTATTACACCAAAAAATCTTTGGAACACACTTATAAATACCTCCAACGACCTGCCCGTTAAAATGGATATTGTTTCAGATCCTCGCAAAGATAAAGCCTATATGGGCGAAGATGGCGCCATGATGAACCCCAATAAAATTGATGCACTTACAAAAAAGCTGATTGCGCAGCAATACAGGGATGACCTAAAAAATATGAATATTACTTGGCTGAATATGATGATAAACAGCAAAGCCCAGTTGAGAGAAAAAATGACGTTTTTTTGGCATGGGCATTTTGCCTGTAGAACAAGGAATGCAATGTTTTCTCAAGATTTATTCAACATTATTCATGCAAATGCCTTGGGCAATTTTGGAGACCTACTCAGAGCAGTAAGTAAATCTCCTGCCATGATTCAGTTTTTAAACAACCAACAAAATAGAAAAGGACACCCAAACGAAAACTTTGCAAGAGAAGTAATGGAACTCTTTACTTTAGGAAGAGGAAACTATACAGAAAATGATATAAAAGAATCAGCCAGGGCTTTTACTGGTTGGGCATTTGGCCTCAATGGCGCATTTGTGTTTCGCCCTCGGTTGCACGATGACGGAGAGAAAGTATTTTTTGGGCAAAAAGGAAATTTTACTGGAGATGATATCATAAATATTTTATTGAAAAATCCACAAACTGCAACTTTTATCTGCAAAAAAATATATAAATATTTTGTAAACGAAAATGTGGACGAAGCAAACGTTAAATATTTAAGCAGTAGGTTTTATAAAAACAATTACGATATCCAAAAATTGCTAGAAGATATATTTACCAGCGATTGGTTTTTCAACCCAAAAAATATGGGCAATAAAATTAAATCACCCGTAGAGTTGATGGTAGGTATAAGAAGGTTTTTGCCGCTTTCTATGGATAATGAAGATGCCCAGTTGTTGTTTCAAAAAGTATTGGGGCAAATATTGTTTTACCCACCCAATGTTGCTGGTTGGCCAGGAGGACGCAATTGGATAGATAGTAGTACACTTATGCTGCGCTTACAAATTCCGCAGGCGCTAGCATCAAAAGATGCAATAGATATTCGCCCCAAAACCGATGATGATAATGAAATGGGAATGACAGCGGAAAAAAGAATGAGGATTGGCAAAAACGCAGCATTCAAAAAAAGTGGAATGTCTGCAGAAATAAATTGGGTTGTTGTAAATAAGATTTTTGAAAATACCGCTCGTCCAATACTGGCGCAAACAATCATTGATACCCTTTTGCAAACAAAAGGAAGGATAGATAATAAGTTGCTAGCTAAATATCTTAACAACGAAAGTAGGGAAAGCTTTATAAAAAGTGTAGTGGTAAACGTTATGAGTACACCGGAGTATCAGCTTTGCTAGGACTGAAAATTTGAGATGTAAGAATTAAGATTGGTTAATAATTTACAATCTGTGCTTCAAACTCAAGTTTTATAAAATCAAATAGACTTCGATTTTAAAGAAGTCTTAAATCTTAATTCATCAATATTAAATAATTTGCTATGTTATTCAAACGCAAAGAATTTCTCCA
>JANMGS010000674.1:0-2003 GCA_031374745.1 Ferruginibacter sp.
ACTTTGGGCTATTGGTATAGATAAGTCAATAGACGAAAAAATGTTGATTAATTTTTTGGCATTGGGACAAGTGCAAAATGCTACTATAAAATCCAACACTTTTTTTAAAAATATCTATTCAATACCCGCTGCACATACAGGGTTGTTTTCGTTAAAGGATAACCAATTTGTAATTACAAAATACTGTGATGTAAATAAAGAAAATGCCATAAAGATTTCTGAAACAGAAGCAATAGAAAAAATGGAATGGTTGTTTGCTTCATCCATCGAAAAAAGGTTGCGTAGCGATGTGCCAGTGGGCGCTAGTTTGAGTGGAGGAATAGATAGCTCCAGCATTGCATATTTTGTAAATCAACAGCATAAGGGAAATTTATTTAAAACATTTTCTGCCGTTTTTCCTGGATTCGAAAAAGATGAAAGTAGATTTATAAAAGAATTAAGTGAGCAGTTTCATTTAGATAATTATGCTGTAACACCCAGTTCTGCTGGGTTTATAAATGATTTTGAAAAGCTGTGTTACCACCAAGAGGAACCATTTGCTTCGTCGAGTATTTATGCGCAGTATAAAGTGTATGAATTAGCTGCTGCAAATAATATAAAAGTTTTATTAGATGGACAAGGTGCAGATGAAATTTTGGGGGGGTATACAAAATATATCCATTGGTATTTGCAGGAATTGTATCATAAAAATAGATTTGGACTTTCAAGGAAAGAAAGAGGGGCATTTAAACGCAATAATGTAAATGTAAACTGGGGTATTAAAAATGTACTGGCTACATTTTTACCTGCCTATACCGCCACTCGGTTAGAAAAAATGGAACACAATAAGATTGTGCATAGCAGCATAATCTCTAAAAGTTTATTGCACTCAATTGAGGGCGAGGAATCCAATGGAATATTCAAACCGGTAATTACAAAATTGAATGATATTTTATATTACAATACCATGCAATACGGGTTAGAAGAGTTGTTGCGCTATGCAGATAGGAACAGTATGGCACATGGTACAGAGGTACGTTTGCCTTTTTTGAATAGAGATTTGGTAGAATTTATTTTCTCACTTCCTGCTACTTTTAAAATGAAAGATGGTTTTACAAAATATATTTTGCGTAAAACAATGCATGGAAGATTGCCTGCACAAATAGTATGGAATCCCATAAAAACAGGTTTCGAGCCACCTCAAAAAACCTGGATGAATGATGTGAAAATGCAGGAGTTAATTCAAGCATCCAAACAAAAACTAGTACAGGAAAAGATAGTAAGACCAAGTATACTTCAAAATAAAGTGGAGCCAAAGCATGCGCACGAGGCAGAAAATATGGATTGGAGGTATTTGAGTTTAGCACAAATAAGATAAATACTCCCCCTTGTACGATTCTTTCAGTTAATTTTGCAACCTACAAAAGAAATTTTTATATGAGTAATTCTTCGCACAAAGCAGCTACAAAATTTATACATGCAGGAACAACACCCGATCCTTGCACAGGAGCAATAATGACACCTATCTATCAAACAAGTACTTATGTGCAAGAGGCGCCTGGTGTAAACAAAGGTTATGAATATGCAAGAAGCCAAAATCCTACCCGTAAAGCGCTGGAAGATGCTTTGGCTATTATAGAAAACGGAAAACATGGTCTGGCTTTTGGGAGTGGAGTGGCTGCTACAGATGCAGTGATAAAATTACTAAACCCCGGCGATGAAGTTATTTGTGCAAATGATATGTATGGTGGTACCTATAGATTGTTTACTAAAATATTTGAAAAATACGGTATCAAATTTATTTATGTAGATACGACCAATGCCGAAAATATACAAGCGTCGGTTACAGCAAAAACAAAATTGATTTGGATAGAAACACCTACCAATCCGTTGATGAATATTACGGATATAGAGGCGGTATCACATATTTCAAAAGCAGCAGGGGCTTGGCTTTGTGTAGACAACACTTTTGCATCTCCGTACTTACAAAACCCTTTGGACTTGGGAGCAGATATTGTAATGCA
>JANMGS010000423.1:0-9981 GCA_031374745.1 Ferruginibacter sp.
CAAACAGCCCTTGCAGTAGAGGCAATGGTGAGGGCCAATGGCGCCATACCAGCTACTATTGCTATTATGAATGGTAAATGTTTTGTGGGCCTTTCGCCTGAGCAATTAGAATTTTTTGGCAATGCCAACAATGTATGGAAAGTAAGCATTAGAGATATGCCCTATGTGCTTAGCAAAAATTTAAACGGCGCTACCACTGTGGCCGCTACCATGCGAATAGCATCTTTAGCTGGCATTTCTATTTTTGTAACCGGTGGTATTGGAGGTGTGCATCGAGGTGCCGCTAGCAGTATGGATATTTCTGCAGACCTCACAGAAATGGCACAAACATCTGTTGCCGTTGTTTCTGCAGGTGTAAAATCCATTTTAGATATAGGTCTTACATTAGAATACCTCGAAACAAAAGGCATACCAGTAGTTAGCTTTGGGCAAGATGAATTTCCCAGTTTTTATTCTTCTAAAAGTGGCTATGCTACTCCATTGCGTTTAGATAGCGCAGCAGAAATTGCAGCTATGTTACAAACCAAATGGTCAATGGGTTTAGAAGGTTCGGTTCTTATTGCAAATCCATTGCCAGCTGCGCATGAAATACCGCAAGCTGCAATGGAAAAGCACATTCTTACTGCATTGGCAGCGGCAGACAAACAACAAATAAAAGGAAAAGAAGTAACACCCTTTTTATTGAAATATTTAGCAGAACATACCAATGGAGAAAGCCTGCAATCCAACATAGAATTGATCTTACACAATGCAGCGTTGGGTGCAAAAATTGCAGTAGCATTTTCAAATAAATAATTGAAAAGAGGGGTTTTAAAAAATAGGAAAATGGCCTTTTCTTTATTTGTTCTTTTAGCTAGTCAAAGGATGCACTAATTTTACAAATCAAAACCTTTTAAGTACACTCCAAGCAATTAGTACTAACTTCAGAAATATCAACAACAAATAGTTCGCTCAACTAACATCTGCTAAAACACTAAATTTGTAGTAACCAACGTAATTTTATAAAAAAACATTTGTTTATTTGAAATGATCTCAGCATTAATAATTATTGTATTTGTATTGGGTTATATAGCCATTGCTTTTGAGCATCCGCTAAAATTAAACAAGGCAGCTTCTGCATTAATTACGGGTGTACTATGCTGGACAATCTATATCCTACAAAGTCAATCAACGCATGTAGTGAGTGAAGAACTGTTGCATCATATGGGAGAAATAGCCTCTATTCTTTTCTTTTTATTGGGCGCAATGACCATTGTAGAATTAATAGATTCGCACGATGGCTTTGATATCATTACACAAAAAATTAAAACAACAAATAAAGCAACCCTTTTACTAATTATAACAGCTATCAGTTTTTTTCTTTCCTCGTTATTGGATAACCTTACAACAGCCATTGTAATGACATCGCTTTGCTCAAAAATATTAAGCGAAAAAGAAGATAGGCTATGGTTTGCCGGTATGATTATAATAGCTGCAAATGCTGGCGGTGCTTGGTCTCCATTGGGCGATGTAACTACTACCATGCTTTGGATTGGCGGGCAAATAACTGCGATAAATATTATGAAGCAACTGTTTCTTCCGAGTGTTGTAGTATGTATTATCCCTGCTTTAATTATTTCATTTCGATTTAAAGGAAAACAAATAAAACCCATACCAGCATCTACCTGTACACCCAAAGAAAAAAGAGATGGCAAAATCATACTTTTTTCAGGTATTGGATTTTTAATTTTTGTACCTGTATTTAAAACCCTTACACATTTGCCTCCTTTTATGGGAATTTTATTGGCATTGGGATTAATGTGGTTAATAACAACCATATTACATAAAAGTAAGGCTGATGACATTGCAGAAAGATATAACGTAGCCAGCGCATTGCAAAGAATAGATAGTCCGAGCATTTTATTTTTTTTAGGCATATTATTGGCAGTATCTGCTTTGCAATCATTTGGCATATTGAAAGATTTGGCTGGCTTTTTAAGCAGCGCTTTAAAAAATGATTTTTTAATTGGCATTGCACTTGGGCTTCTTTCGGCTGTTGTTGACAATGTGCCACTAGTAGCGGCATCTCAAGGCATGTTCGAATTATCTACTTACCCTACAGATCATCCTTTTTGGGAATTTCTTGCACTAACTACTGGTACGGGAGGTAGTGCTATTATTATTGGTTCGGCAGCAGGCGTAGCTGTAATGGGCATAGAGCAGATTGAATTTATGTGGTATCTTAAAAAAATTAGCTGGTTGGCTTTATTGGGTTTGGCTGCTGGGATAATTGTATTTTTCTTACAAACCCAGTTGGTAGGATAGTTGATAGAAGATTATCTAGCACAAATCTTATTGAAAAGGGTACGCCACAATAATGATATATCATTGGACTTCTCAATAAAAAAATACGTTGTACATTAGCAGCATAAATACAATTATATAAATGGACAGTAACAAACAACACATACAAACAATAGCGGTACATGCGGGGCAACAGAATGAGGGAAGTATAAGCGATGTAATAATTCCAATCCATTTATCTACAACTTTTGAAAGGAAAAAAGATGGCAGCCACAATGCATATAATTATACAAGAAGCGGCAACCCCAATAGAGATGTGGTAGAAAATAAAATTGCAGCTATAGAAGAAGCAACAACCGCTATTTCATTTTCATCTGGCTTAGCTGCAGTAAATGCATTATTCGAAAATATATTATCACCCAATAGCCATGTGATTATTCCTGATGATTGCTACCATGGCACAAGAAGCTTACTAGATAATTTTTTTAAAAGATGGCAAGTAAGTTTTGACGAAGTAGATATGACCGAGGTTGCCAATATTGAAAATAAAATAAATAGCTATACAAAGCTGATATGGATAGAAACACCCTCTAACCCACAATTAAAAATTGCCGATATAGATGCCATCGTAACGCTGGCAAAAAAACACAATATCAGTACTGCTTGTGATAGTACTTTTGCAACACCGCTGTTACAAAAACCACTACAAATGGGTGTAGATTTTGTGATGCACTCCTCCACCAAATTTTTTAGTGGCCACTCCGATATTTTAGGTGGAATTATTTGTACCAATCACAACAACAAACTTAGCAATAATATAAGAGCGTATCAGCAAACAGCAGGCGCTGTTCCATCTCCTTTTGATTGTTGGTTGCTAAACAGAAGCCTTGCTACATTCCCTTTGCGTTTATCTATGCAATGCAATAATGCCTTGGCCATAGCAGATTTTTTAAATACACATCCTGCAATAGAAAAAGTATTTTACCCGGGATTGTCTTCACACAAAAACCATACAATTGCAAAAAAACAAATGACAAATGGTTTTGGCAGTATCATGTCTATTTTGGTAAAAGGAGGAGAACAGGCAGCATTAGAGTTTGCATCTAAATTGAATATTTTTAAACATGCCACCAGCCTAGGCGGTGTAGAAAGCTTGGTAGAACACAGGCGCAGTGCAGAAGGCAATCATCCGATAAGTCCAGATAATTTAATACGCATTTCTATAGGCATTGAATATGTAGAGGATTTAAAGAATGATTTGGAGCAAGCGTTGAAGTAAATATATTATGAATACAGATTTCAATTATCCTTCTTTCCATTCAACACATCTAAATTTATTTTTCCTTGCGCCTCTAGCATACGCAAGCTTTTAGCATCTTGCAAAAATTCCGATGCAAAAATAAATTCATTCAACTGTTTGTTGTCAGAAAAAATAATGTCTTTGCTATTACCCGTCCATTCCTTTCTGCCTTGCACCATGTAAAGGATATTATCGCCAATTTCCATTACACTGTTCATATCATGGGTATTTACGATGGTGGTAATATTAAATTCCAATGTTAGTTCTCTAATCAACTTATCAATAATCATGGCCGTTACAGGATCTAAACCAGAGTTGGGCTCATCGCAAAAAAGGTATTTAGGATTAAGTACAACCGCCCTTGCAATACCAACCCTTTTTTTCATGCCCCCACTTATTTCGGCAGGAAATTTTTTATTGGCATCTTTTAAATTTACTCTGTCCAATACTTCATTCACCCGTTTTAGTTTCTTAGCATGGCTATCATGGGTAAACATGTTTAATGGGAACATTACATTCTCTTCCACCGTCATACTATCAAACAAGGCAGAGCCTTGAAAAAGCATGCCTATTTCTTGACGAAGGATTTTACGATCATCCTCCGTCATATCAGTAAAACTTTTTCCGTCATAAATTATCTCTCCTTCGTCGGGCTCAAATAACCCAACCAAACATTTTTGTAATACAGTTTTGCCACTACCGCTGGTACCAATAATAAGATTTGTCTTACCCGTTTCCATTACATGGCTTACCCCATCCAACACAACCTTATCTCCAAATGCCTTTTTAATATTTTTAAATTCTATCATTATTTTTTTATAAATGCGCTAAACAATAAACCAATAAAAACGGCTGTACTAAAAATTATCAGTAAGCATATCAACAAAGATTTTATATAAAAGTTTCTATTATCGACAATACTTGTATCAGAATAAAATTGGTACCAATAATTTGGAAAAATATAATTCTTTACTCTCTTAATCATGTTACCACTAAATTCTTTTTGCGTGCTTCTATAAATATAAAGCAAATCTTTTTCTCTACCATATAAATCATAAAAAGCGGCTTCTCTTTTTGTAAATGGCAAGCTAATTGTGATATCGCCCGATGCAGATACTATTTTTATTGTAGAATCTCTTATATCCAAATTTTTCATCTCTACTACATTCAACCATTTCCCTGCTGCATTTATGTAACGTATGTTATTGAACATAATATCCGCAGCTACCCATTGTTTCAACTCAGGTAGAAAATATTCATTACAAACATGTACACTGCCGTTTACATTTTTATAGCTACTAAAAATTTCTACTGCCCTGCATTTTATTCCTGTAGATGCAACAAAAAGGTTGAATATTCTTGCATAAATACCACACCATATTTTTGCTCCAACTGCTGCAGTTTTGTATTGCTCAAAAGCGTTCAACTTAATGGTAGTATCATTTGGTGTTCCTACAGATGCTCCTATTTTTTTATGTAAAAAGATGCAAATTTTTTCTACTTTCAATGCAGCCGACATATTGTTGAATAAGCCAATGGAATCTGTAAGTAGCTGTTGTATTTCTTTTTGTTGTTTATCATCAATCCCCTCAAAAATATCTTTATCAGATTCTATATCTTCAAATGAAGTGTTCCCAAAATTTGAACGATACACCGTAATAGATGCAGCATTTTCCATGCCATTATTTCTATAGGCAGGTACATATTCTATTCTTGCAAATAAGGTATCCGTATATTTTGGAGAATAAACTGTGTAAGTGTTTAATCCCTTTACCAGTTTAATTTGTGGAGATACAGCAGTGAATGAATCTACCTTTGTATCATTAATGGCAATATCCCATTTTACAGGCTTTCTAAAGATATTTTTTACCTGACATTCTAGTACACTATCATTTACCCTTACCATTTCTTTTAAGGTGATATCTGTTACTGCAGGATAAAGCGTAGCATAGCTGATTTGCTTTTTGTAAACACATTTATCCTTGTTTACAAATATGATAGCATTTGCAAGAAGCAATAAAAAGAGAAAGAAAAAAGTTTTTTTTCTATTCATTTAATTGTTGAGGAGTAGTTGAGCTAAAATATAATCGGAAAGCAAAATCATAATACAACTTACAACAACAGCTTTTGTACTGGACCTACCAATTTCCAAAGCGCCACCTTGCACATGGTAGCCATAATAGGCAGGAATAGAACTTATGATAAAAGCAAAAGTATATCCCTTAATTAATGCAAACCATACATTGAAAGCTTTAAACTCTTGTAGCAATCCACGATCGAATGTATCGTACGATAAAATGCCAGATGCGTTACCTGCAAGTCTTCCGCCCCAAATACCCAGTACCATAGATAATACAATTAACAATGGTATCATTAACAATGCTGCGGCAATCTTTGGCATTACAAGATATGTTTTTGTGTTGATGCCCATTATTTCGAGTGCATCTATTTGTTCGCTCACCCGCATATTACCCAACTCACTTGCAATCTTGCTGCCCACAACACCCGCTAGTACGATACACACGAGTGTAGGAGAAAATTCAAGAATAACCGTATCCCGTACAATTTGTGCTATGGTAGTTTTAGGTATAATGGGGCTTACCAATTGATAAGCCGTTTGCACAGCACTTACCGCTCCCATAAATACAGAAACAATGGAAACAATACCTAAAGACCCAACGCCAATATCATTGCATTGAAGCATAAATTCTTTCCAATAAACTTTGGCGTTTTCAGGTTTGGAAATCATGCCTTTTAGCATGAGAACATATTTACCAAAATGGGTAATAAAATTCATGCTTGAAACTATTTATGTTGTTGTTTTTAATTGAGTTTTCGATCTACTTTTCCACCATTTGTTTCGCTTCAATTCATCTTGTGTAGCAGGCAGCGTTGCTTCTCTACTTTTACTTTTAGATTGTGCATCTACCACTGCAATTACAACCATATTAAAAATGCTGCGTATGCTACTGCCCAATTGTAAAACGTGTACAGGTTTGTGTAAGCCTAATAAAATAGGACCAACGCTATCGGCACCGCCCACTTCTTGTAATAGGTTATAAGCTATATTACCTGCCGCCAAATTTGGAAAAATAAGGGTATTCACATCTCCATTTACCAGCTCGGAGAAAGGGTAATTCTCTTTCAGAATATCTTTATTAAAAGCCATTATACCTTGCATTTCGCCATCGCAAATTAAATGGGGTTCTTTTGCTTTTACTATTTCATGCGCTCTTTGCACAAGCTTTGCTTCTGGTGAATTGCTGCTGCCAAAATTTGAATAGGAGAGCATGGCAATCTTTGGTATTACATTGAATTGCCTTACAGCTTTTGCTACCAACAATGTTATTTCTGCTAATTCTTCTGCTGTTGGATTAAAATTAACGGTCGTGTCTGCTAAAAATAAAGGCCCTCTTTTTGTAAACAATAAATACATACCGGCAATCTTTGTTACACTTGGCTCGGTACCTATAATATGTAAAGCTGGTCGAATGGTATCTGGATAGTTTCTACTTAATCCACTAATCATACAATCGGCCACGCCCGTTTCTACCATCATACAACCAAAATGATTGCGATCCTTCATCGATTTGTATGCTTCGTATTTATTTACACCTTTGCGTTGCCTTTTCTCAAAAAATATTTCACCAAAAGATTTTCGCATTTCTTCTGTATCATCATCTTTTGGATTAATAATTGGCATGCCCTCTAAATCGACTGAATTATCTTCTGCAATTTTTCTAATCTTCTTTTCGTCGCCTAATAAAATAGGAAATCCAATTTTCTCTTCCAGCACCAATTGAGCTGCTTTTAAAATCTTAGAATTCTCTGCGTCTGCAAAAACTACTCTTTTAGGATTTTGTCTGGCCTTATTTCCAATAGCCCTGCTAAGCTGGTTATCTAAACCTAGCCTATTATTCATTTCTATTTTATAGGCATCCCAATCTGTAATAACTGTTCTAGCCACTCCACTATCTATCGCTGCTTTTGCCACTGCGGGTGCTACTGCTGCAAGTAAACGGGGATCGAGTGGTTTGGGTATAATATAATCCTCTCCAAACGAAAGAATCTTTTCATTGTAAGCAAGATTTACAACATCTGGTACCGGCGTTTTTGCAAGTTCGGCTAAAGCCTTTACAGCCGCTAGCTTCATAGCTTCGTTTATGGTTGTAGCCCTTACATCGAGTGCTCCTCTAAAAATATAGGGGAAGCCCAAAACGTTGTTTACCATATTGGGCGTATCGCTCCTGCCTGTAGCCATTATCAAATCTTTGCGACAGCTTTTTGCAAGGTCGTACATAATTTCTGGCACAGGGTTGGCCATGGCAAAAACAATTGGATTTCTTGCCATTGATTTTACCATATCAGTCGTTACCACATTACCTACACTCAACCCAAGAAAAATATCTGCACCCTTCATGGCTTTTGCCAGATCCCAAGTGCTAAATTTACTATCTCTTGTAAATGGCAATAATATTTCTGGAATATCTGTACGTCCATTGTGTAAAATTCCATCTTTATCAAATACTATAAAATTTTCGGGCTTTGCACCCAGCGAAACATACAAACGTATACAAGCAGAAGCTGCTGCACCTGCTCCATTTATAACAAAATTTACTCGTTCTATTTTTTTCTTTTGTATTTCCAATGCATTGAGCAATGCAGCGGAAGATATGATGGCGGTTCCATGTTGGTCATCGTGCATCACCGGAATATTGCATTGCTTTTTCAGTTCTTGCTCTATATAAAAACACTCAGGCGCTTTTATATCTTCTAAATTGATACCGCCAAATGTTGGTTCAAGTGACTTTACTATTTGTACGAATTTTACCGGATCTGGTTCATTTATTTCGATATCAAAAACATCTATATCAGCAAATATTTTAAAAAGTACGGCTTTGCCTTCCATTACTGGTTTACTTGCTTCGGGACCTATATTTCCTAAACCAAGTACAGCGGTACCATTTGTAATAACCCCCACCAGATTCCCTTTTGCTGTGTACTTAAATATATCATCGGGGTTTTTTACAATTTCATTGCAAGGTTCTGCAACTCCAGGAGAATAGGCAAGTGATAAGTCTCGTTGTGTTTTTGCCTCTTTGGTAGGCACCACTTCAATTTTTCCTGGCCTTCCCTTGGAGTGATATTCTAAAGCTAATTGTTTACGTAGTTCTTTTGCCATATGGTTTCCTATTCTAAATTGTTGAACCCATCAAAAAAAATGGTTTATCAACTAAAAAACCACCTGCTTAATGCCCAATAAAATTGGTAAAATGGTAAAAACTACCACAGGTAAATTTTTTATTATTTATTTGAATGGATTGCAATTTACAGAATAAAAAATAAGCAAGAAATAGGAAAGTAAAAAACTAGGTTGTTTTTGCCTTAAATGACCAAGCAACAACAAATTCAGCAATTGTTTCGCCATCTTTGTCTTTACCTGTAGAATACGTATTAATTAAGACACTCTTACCAGAGGCGATGGTTTCTTTTATAGCAGATTCTATGCGTTTTCCATCTTCGCAGGTAAAAGTGGTTCTGCCAGTTGCTTTTTTGAAGAAGTTGCCCTCCAATTTACGTACAAGCATGCTTATCTTCGGCTCTTTCTTATACGAGTGCCCCATTGCCAAAACACCTGTACTCATTTCTGCCGCCATGGCCAAACAAGCAAAATAGGTACTTTTAAAAGGGTTTTTGGAAAACCATTTGAAAGGCACTGTAACCATACACATATTTTCATTGGCAAATTTTACACGCACCCCGCTAAAAAAGGCACTAGGCAATTTTGCTATTAAAAACAACCTTAAATAAATTGGGTTAGCTATACGAGTAGCAAACTTATCAAACATTCGAAAATCTTTCATCTTTTAGACGGGTTATTGTAATGAATACCATAACGAATTTTGTATTCTTATTATTATTAAAAGATAACATACATGCAATTATTTAGTAAAATTACCATTGTTTCGGAAACTAATTCTATTCATGGCTCCCTATCTATCTCCCCACATATGCGGCTTTAATACCCTAGGACTCCACATTTCTAAAAAACTTTGTACTTTTTGCTGGCTATAACTCTTTTTACCATCTTCTAAATATTCGCTGGCTTGGGTATGTATGCGTTGTCCTTTTGCATTTAAGACAATGAATACCGGAAACCCAAAGCGCTGGGGGTAGCCCAGTTTTGCAAACATGGCTTTGTTTTCATTTTCATTACTATAGTTCAAATGATATACAATAAAGGATGCTTTTATTACTGAATCTATTTTAAAATCTTCTTTTATAAAACGTGCAAATTCTATACACCAGCTGCACCAATTGCCACCTGCTTGTATTAGCACAAATTTTCCTTGCGCTTTAGCTATTAGAATGGCCGCAGCTACTTCTTTAGAGGCATT